>NZ_JBSHKH010000064.1:0-44921 GCF_053643595.1 Streptomyces sp. NPDC055506
CGCCGGGACGCTGCGCACGGCCGCCTTCACCGTGGGGGGAGCTACTTGAGGGCTACCTGTAGGTGACGTCCGAGGTGGAGTACAGGCAGTTCTTGCTGTCGGGGCCCGACCCGACAGCGGTGTTGTTGTTGTACTTCTGGCAGGGGACGACCTTGCGGCCTGAGTCATTGCGGATCGTGACGTTGCGCAGCGTTGCCGCGTCGTTGCGGTTGACGTTGATGCCGACGATCCGGGCGGTGGAGCCCGTGCCGGTCACGTCGATGGTGTTGAGGTTGACCTTGCGCGTGTACTGCGTGGAGCAGTCGCCGCAGGAGCGGTACAGCGTCTTGAACTCCTGCACCGCGAAGTTGGAGATGTTCAGCGTGCCGCCGCCGTTGTGCTGGAAGACCTTGTCCGCCGCCTTCTTGGCGCCACCGCCGATCACCTGGTACGTGGCGCCGTTGCCCCCGCGGAAGGTGGCGGCGTCCTCGCCGACGTCCTCCCACCAGACGTTCTGCAGCGTGCAGCTGCCCTCGCAGTGGATGCCGTCGGCCGCGGGCGCGCCGAGGATGACGTTCTTCAGCACCGCGCCGTCCGCGAGCTTGAAGATCGGGTCCTGGCCCTCCTCCTGGCCGTCACCGGCCAGGTCCCCGGTCCCGTAGTACCGCTTCATCCCGTAGTCCTTGGTGCCGGACACGGAGATGGTGGCTGAGGTCCCCTGGCTGCCGTTGGGGGTCGGCCAGGTGGCGGCGCTCGCTGTGGGCGCATTGGTGGTCATGATCATGCCAACCGAGAGGCCGAGGGTGGCCAGTGCGCCGGTCAGTGCGCGCCCCCGGGCGCGCGGGCGTGTCGCAGAAGTCATGTCCCGATTCCTTCTGTCGTCTCGATGAGTGAGGGAGGTGAGGTGTCAGAGCCTTCCGGCGCCCGCACCCGACGTCACCGAGGTGACGACGGACGAGGCCGGCTCCGCCGCATAGCCGTACGGCGGGCTGGTGAAGCTGCCGACGCGCGAGACCTCGGTGGCGGCTCCACCGAGATCGTTGCCGCGCAGGTTGGCGTATCCGTCGACGTCGCTGCTGCGGTTCGTGGTGACCGCGATCTTCGTCGAGCGGAAGACGTTGTTCTCGACCAGCATCTGGGCGCCCATACGCGAGTGGCAGGCGGTGTCGGCGCCCTCGACGTAGTTGTTGTAGAAGTGCCCGGTGCCGAAGCGCAGGCTGGGGATGCGCGAGTACACGTTGGCGAAGTGGTTGTGGTGGTACGTCACCTTCAGCTTGCCGGTGTCCTCGCTCGCGTTGTTGTCGCTGTGGCCGACGAGCGAGCCCTTGAAGTGGTTCTTGAAGGTGTTCCAGGACACCGTGACGTTGTCCGCGCCGTGGTTGACGTCCAGCAGGCCGTCGTAGAAGTCCTTGTCGTGATCGCGGTCGGCCGAGAAGGAGTTGTGGTCGATCCAGACCTTGGTGGACGCCTCGACGGTGATGCCGTCGGCGGGTGCGACGGGCTTGCTGATGTTCAGGTTGCGGACGACGACGTTCGAGACCTTTTTCAGCCGCAGTCCGCCACCGGTGAACCCGGATGCCGAACCCACGCCCAGAACGGTCGTGTTGGACCCGATGTCGACCTGACCGCTCAGCGGGATCAGGCCGTTGACCCGGACGACCTTGGCCGTGTTGCCGGTCACCGCCGACTTGAAGGCGCTCAGCGTGGAGACGGTGACCGCCGAGGCGCTGCCGCCGCCGGTCGTCCCCGCGCCGAACCCGATCGGCGAGGTCTCGGCGGCCCCGGCCGGCTGGGGAACGGCCAGGACCGCCACGGTCGCCAACGCGGACGCGGCGGCGACGGTCAGAGTGGTTCTGTGTACACGTGTACGTGGGGGAGTACGCATGTGGGGTGCGTCCCTTCGTGGTGCCGTCATGGTGCAAGTCGGTCATGTACATGAATGACGTTCGCCATGCTGTTCACCGCACGCGCTGCGTACGACCGGCCCGAAGGCCTCGGTCACACTGCTGAACGGAACGTAGGGGGCAAGCGCTTTCTAGTCAACGCCTCGCGCAGAACACATTCGGCCGGTCCTGGTCAGGGTGGGGGTGTCTCGGGGGTGGTGTGGGAGCGCTTCCATGAAAGCCATGTGCATGTCACCATGCCGACGGACGCTTCCCTTCACGAGAGGGCGGGTCGATGAGGACTCCGCGCATGCGTACGTTCGTCAGTGGACTGGTGTTCCTGCTGGTGGCCGTCGGCGCCCTGGCCGTGGCGCCGGGACCGGCGGCCGCCGGCACCTCGCGGCCCGGCCACGAGAGATCGCTGCCGGGTTCGTTCACGTGGACGTCGAGCGGCCCGCTGATCAGCCCCAAGTCGGACGCGGCCCACCCGATCCTCTCGGTCAAGGACCCTACGGTCTTCCGCTACCGGGACCGCTGGCACGTCTACTTCACGACTGCCGACATCGCCGGACGCTGGAGCCTGGGACACACGAGCTTCACCGACTGGTCGGAGGCCGGTTCGGCGCCCTCGGACACGCTCAGTTGGAGCGCGCCGCGGAACTTGGCGGCAACGTCTACCGGCTCGGCGACGGCTCCGGCTACCTCATGCTCGTCGAGGCGCTCGCGACCGGATCCGACTGGCGGCGCTACTTCCGGTCCTGGCGCGCCGACAGCCCGGGCGGCGCCTGGACACCGCTCGCCGACACCGAGGCCAATTCCTTCGCCCGCTCGAACAACGTCACCTTCGAGTCCGGACAACCGGCCTGGGCCAGGGACTTCAGCCATGGCGAGATGATCCGCTCCGGTGTCGACCAGACCCTCACGATCGACCCGTTGACCCAGACGGACACCACCTGCTGAACCGCCGTACGACGTCCTGCGTGCCGCACTCACAACGGAAGGGACACGGACGTGCCTGCCACCCCCCGCCCCACGGCGAGGAGACCGCTGCGGTCGTTACTCCTCGCGCTCGTCGCCGCGCTGCTGCCGATGCTCGCGGCCACCATGCTCACCGCACCCGCGGCCGCCGCCCGCGAGCCGGCCGGGCCCGCCCGCGAGTCTGCCCGCGAGAGGGCGGTGCCCGCCGCGGCCCTCACCGAGGTCACGAACTTCGGTACGAACCCCAGCAACCTGCGGATGTACCTGTACGTGCCGGAGAGCGTCACGCCGAACCCGGCGGTCGTGGTCGCCGTGCACTGGTGCACCGGCTCCGGCCCGGACATGTACAACGGCACCGAGTACGACACCCTGGCCGACCAGTACGGGTTCATCGTGCTCTACCCGTCCGTCACCCGCAGCAGCAAGTGCTTCGACGTCTCCTCGCCCCAGGCGCTGCGCCGCGGCGGCGGCAGCGACCCCGTCGGCATCAAGTCGATGATCGACTGGGTCACCCGCACCTACGACGCCGACACCGGCCGGGTGTTCGCCACGGGTATCTCCTCCGGCGCGATGATGACGAACGTCCTGCTCGGCGACTACCCCGACGTGTTCGCGGCGGGCGCGGCCTTCTCGGGCGTCCCGTTCGCCTGCTTCGCCACCACCGACGGCTCCGAGTGGAACAGCAACTGCTCGGGCGGCACGCTCACCCGCACCCCGAAGGAGTGGGGCGACCTGGTCCGGGGCGCCTACCCCGGCTACACCGGTCCCCGCCCGCGGATGCAGATCTGGCACGGCACCCAGGACGACGTCCTGCGCTACCCCAACTTCGGGGAACAGATCAAGCAGTGGACGAACGTGCACGGTGCCGGCCAGACGCCGACCGCCACGGACACACCGCAGTCCGGCTGGACCCGCACCCGCTACGGCTCCACGGGTGACCGGGCCCCCGTGGAGGCCATCAGCCTCCAGGGTGTCGGCCACAACCTGTACGCCAACGGCATGGCTTCCCGCGTGCTCACCTTCTTCGGCCTGGACAGGTCGGGCCCGGCGCCGCAGCCCCAGCCCGGAGCCTGCAAGGTGACGTCCACGGTGAACGCCTGGAACACCGGCCTGACCGCGTCCGTGACCCTCACCAACACCGGTACGACGACCGTCAACGGCTGGAAACTCGGCTTCACGCTCCCCGCCGGCCAGACCGTCACGGGCGGCTGGGGCGCCACCTACGCGCCGTCGTCCGGGACGGTCACCGCCACCAACGTGTCGTACAACGGCACGATCGCACCCGGCGCGAGTGTCGGCATCGGCTACCAGGCGAGCCATGGCGGCAACAGCGCCGCTCCGACCGCCTTCACGCTCAACGGGACGGCGTGCACGGCAGGTTGACGCAGCGGATGCTCCGAGATCCGGGTGCCGGTCAGACCGACCGGTGGTACTGGTCCGGCACCCGGACCTCACCGCCGAGTTCCCGCGCCGCGTGCCGGGCCCAGGAGGGGTTGCGCAGCAGTTCCCGGCCCAGCAGGACCGCGTCGGCCTCGCCGTTGGCCAGGATCTTCTCGGCCTGCTCGACGTCCGTGATCAGTCCCACCGCGGCGACCGGCAGGGGCGTCTCCGCCTTGACCCGGGCGGCGAAGGGCACCTGGTAGCCGGGGCCCCTGGGGATCCGGGCGCCGGAGGCGTTGCCGCCGCTGGAGACGTCCAGCAGGTCGATGCCGTGGGCCCGCAGGTCGGCGGCGAAGCGGACGGTGTCGTCAGCGGTCCAGCCGCCGTCCTCGAGCCAGTCGGTCGCCGAGATACGGAAGAACAGCGGCTTGTCGTCCGGCCACACCTCCCGTACGGCGTCCACCACTTCGAGGGCGAAGCGGACGCGGTTCTCGTACGAGCCGCCGTAGGCGTCGGTGCGGTGGTTGGAGTACGGGGAGAGGAACTCATTGATCAGGTAGCCGTGGGCGCCGTGGATCTCGGCGATCTCGAAACCGGCGGCGAGGGCACGGCGGGCCGCGGCGGCGAACTGCTCGACGATGTCCTTGATCTGGTCGGCGGTCAGCTCTGCCGGGACCGGGTGCTGCTCGTCGAACGCGAGGGGGCTCGGCGCCACGGAGTCCCACCCGTACGCGTCCGGGCCGACCGGGGCGCCGCCCTTCCAGGGCTGGTCCGTCGAGGCCTTGCGCCCGGCGTGTGCGAGCTGGATCGCGGGCACCGTGCCCTGCTCGGCGAGGAAGCGGGTGACGCGGCGGAAGGCCTCCACCTGCGTGTCGTTCCAGATGCCGAGGTCGTACGGGGAGATGCGGCCCTCCGGGGAGACAGCCGTGGCCTCGACGATGATCAGGCCTGTGCCGCCGGCCGCGCGGGCGGCGTAGTGCGCGAAGTGCCAGTCGTTCGGGACGCCGGCCTCCGGGCCCTCCGGTGCAGCCGAGTACTGGCACATCGGGGGCATCCACACGCGGTTCGGGATCGTCACATCGCGCAGGGTGAAGGGCTCGAAGAGCGCGGTCACGGCGGACTCCATTCATTACGGGACCGGTGTCGACTCGTACGATAGGCATCGTAGTACGGTGGATGTCAAACTACGAGGGTTCTCGTACTATGGAGTCCCCGAGGAAGAGGAAGTGGAGCCGCCGTGACGTCCCCCGCCGTGAGCAGCCGCGCCCTGCCGCATCCCGAGCGCGACGAGATCCGGCTGGAGGATGTGCTGCACGCGCTCTCCGATCCCATGCGGTCGCGGATCGTGCGGGAGCTTGCCGCGGCGAGCGGGGAGTTGTCCTGTTCGCACTTCGACCTGCCGGTGACGAAGTCCACGACCACGCATCACTTCCGGGTGCTGCGGGAGAGTGGGGTGATCTGCCAGGTCTATCGCGGGACGGCGAAGATGAACGGGCTGCGGCGGGACGATCTGGAGGGGCTGTTTCCGGGGCTGCTGGATGCGCTGCTCGACGCCGCGGGGAGGCAGGCCGGGAGGCTCGGAGGGTGATCGTTCGTGGTTCGCTGCGGGCCGCCGGTGGCTTGTCGCGCCCACGCGGCGGAGCCGCAAATCGACACAGCCCCGCGCCCCTAAACCACTTTGCCCTGCGCGGCGGTCATCAGGGACTGCCAATCCGGAAGCTTCACCACGCCCCTGCCGAGTGACGCTCCCAGCTCCGCCTCCGCCCGTTCGATCGACTGCCAGCCTGTCCATTCGACCGGGTCGATTCCCTCCGCTCGCAGGGCCGTGAGCGTGTCCTCGGGGACGTCCTTGGCGGCGAGGAGCGGGGCGTCCTCCAGCAGGGACATCGCCGTCTCCTTCGCGCAGGGGCGGTTCGTGCCGATCACACCCGTCGGGCCGCGCTTGATCCAGCCGGCCACGTACTCGCCCGGCGTGACGACGCCCTCGCGCAGGACCCGTCCGGCCAGGTTCGGCACGGTGCCGGTCTTGGCGTCGAACGGCAGGCCCTCCATCGGCACTCCGAGGTAGCCCACCGAACGCAGCACCAACTGCGCCTCGATGTCCTCGTACCGGCCCGTGCCCGTCACGCCGCCATGCCCGTCCGGTGCCGTCCGCTCGAACCGCACCGCGCCCACATGGCCCTGCTCCGAGAGCAGTTCGACCGGGCGGAGGAAGAAGCGGAGTCGGATCCGGTGCGGGGCGCCGGCCGGCGGGGACTCGGCCCAGCCGCGCAGCACCTCCACGTTGCGCCGCTGCGGGGCCGGCAGCCCGGACGGGTCCGTGTACCCCGGGTCCGCCGCCAGCTCCGCCGGGTCCGCGACGACGTCCGTCCCCGGCAGGGTGCCCAGCTCGCGCAGTTCCTTGGTGGTGAAGCGGGCCTGGGACGGGCCGCGCCGGCCCACCATGTGGATCTCGGACACCCGGCTCGCCGCCAACGCGGTCAGCGCCCGCTGCGGCATGTCGGTGGGGCTGAGCTCGGCCAGCCCCCGGGCCAGCATCCGGGTGACGTCCACGGCGACGTTCCCCACGCCGATGACCACGGCCGACCGCGCGTCCCGCAGGAAACCGCCGTCCACGGCGTCCGGGTGGGCGCTGTACCAGGACACGAACTGCGTCGCCGACCAGCTCCCCGGCAGGTCCTCCCCGGGAATGCCCAGATGCCGGTCCGTGGCGGCTCCCACGCAGTACACCACCGCGTGGTAGAGCTCCCGCAGCCGGGCGGCAGGCACCCCGCCGGGGCCCGCCTGCACACCGCCGAGGAACCGGACCCGGTCGTGCTCCAGGACCGTGCGCAGATTGTTCTGCAGCGACTTGATCTTCTCGTGGTCGGGCGCCACGCCGTAGCGGACCAGGCCGTAGGGGCACGGCAGCCGGTCCAGGACGTCGACGCGCACCTCGGAGTCGAGCTGGACGAGGCTCTGGGCGGTGTAGCACCCGCTCGGCCCGGAGCCTACGACGGCGACTCGCAGCACGGCGGAACTCCTTACCCGTCAGATCCCGGGGGATCTCAGGAGAGCGCTGATGTCTCCAGCATCGCACCGGCCGGGCTCCGCTGACAGGGTGCTGTGCTCCGACCGGGGCGCGTGTCGGATCTATAGCGAATGTGATCATGCGGTTACGTTCCGTGTGTGCTGGAAGCATCCTTTCTTAATCTTTCCGATCGCTCTCCGGTGGACGGCGCGGTATCCGTGCGGCCCGCGTGGGAAGTGCGGGAGAACGAGGACGCCACGCGGTGGTTCGACGTCCGGCTCGCCTTCACGGACGGCGCCCACGTCGACGCGCTGGCGGTCGTGGCCGGCGGCTGCGTCGGGGTCGAGGAGGTACGCGCCCAGCCCGCGCTGTCCCTCGACGACCTGGCGGTGCTCGCCGACTGGTTCGAGGAATCGCTGGCCGAGGCGTGCGGCGCCGGTGCGGGCGCGGCTCCCGAGGGCTGCGCGGGCCCGGGGCGCCGGGCCCGGGCCGTCTGGCCGCGCGGCGCCGAGGGGCGGTGGCTGGTGGCGCAGGAGTACCGCGCGGCCCAGCAGGGCGGTGCCGACCCGGTCCTCGCCGTGATGTGCGCGACCGGGCACAGCCGCCGCAAGTCGCTGAGGCTGATCGGCCAGGCCCGGGACGCGGGCCTACTGACACCACGCCGCGCACGGCGCTGAGCGGGCCGCGGCGCGACCGCGACCGCGACACTCAGCCTGTCGGTGCGGTGCGGTGCGGTGCGGTGCGGCCTCTCCCAGGGGTGCCGCAGGTCGCGGACGAAGGCCGCCTCAGCGTCCGGCGAATGCCCAGGTCAGCGACCCAGTTCGGGTCGTTCTCGAAGCCGGATCCCGAATGGCAGGGTCAGGCTCCCTCGGGAGTGATCAGGCAGAAGGGATGGCCGACGGGGTCCTCGTAGACGCGGTAACCGATCGGCTTGTCCGAACCATCCAGCAGCGTCGCGCCGAGGGCGAGCACCTGAGCCTCAGCCGTATCGAGGTCCGTGACCATCACGTCGAGGTGCATCTGCTGAGGACGCGCGGAATCCGTCCACCGCGGCGCGCGAAAGTCGTCCACCCGCTGGAAGGCGACCACCGGGGTACCCGCCGCGTTCTGGAGCACGACGAAGTCGCCCGTGTCCGCCTGCCGTGAGAGGGACAGCAGCTTCTCGTAGAAACCGGCGAGGTCATCCGGGTCGGGGCAGTCGATGACAACGGTGTACAGGCGTCCGATCACCGGCACACTCTGCCACCGGCCCCCGAGCGGGCCAAACTGCGGGGGCCCAACCCAAGGTTGAAGAACAAGCTCAGAGCATGTCCCGCATCCGCGTGATCTCGCTGGTCTGCTGAGCGATCACCTCGTCGGCCATCTCCTCGACGCGGATGTTGTTGCCCTGCCCCTTCACGTCCGTCGCCATGGTGATCGCGCCCTGGTGATGGGTCGTCATCAGGGTGAGGAAGAGGTGGTCGAAGGCCTTGCCGTCGGCTGCCCGGAGCTTGTTGAGTTGGGCCTCGGTCGCCATGCCGGGCATCGTGGCGTGCTCGTGCCGCTCGGCCTTCAGTGGCTTGCCGTACGACTTCAGCCAGCCCTTCATGGCCTCGATCTCGGGCTTCTGGCCGGCCGCGACGCGCTCGGCGATCCGCTTCACGTCCTTCGACTCGGCGCGCCTCGGGACGAGTTCGGTCATCACCAGGGCCTGGGCGTGGTGCTCGATCATCATCCGGGCGTAGGAGACGTCCGCCGCGTTGGGGGAGTCGTTCTCCGGATTCTGCTCGGCGGCCTCTTCGGCGGACAGGGTGCGGTTCGCCTCACCCGGCTCACCCGGCGCGATCACGGCGGGCCCGTCGGCGGCGGCCTGCTTCCGGTCCGGACCGGAGTCACAGCCCCCGGCCGCGAGCACGGCCAGGGCGACCAGCCCCGTCGTGACGACGGACGCACGAGACACGCGGCGGAAGAGCACAACGACCTCCTGTGACGGGCGGGTTGGGGCGCACCTCGTGTTGCGGACGGCGTACTGGCACGCTTCCGCGGGTCATTGATCGCAAAACTTCATTGCGATTCTGTTGCCCCCTATTGGTATGTGCATGGCGAAGACGATACTGCGTGGTGCGTGAACCGTTCCGCAGTGAACGGAACCAGGGAGGAAAACAGTGATCCTGTTGAACGACCGCAGAACACGCCGCAGACGCCTGGGCGTCCTCGCCGCCGCCGGTGGACTGCTGGCCGCGCTCCTCACAGCGGCACCGGCAGGGGCCACCCCCGACCCCGGGGACGCGCCGCCCGCGCCGAAGAAGGTCTCCAAGAGCGCCCAGGCCGAGGTCCGTGATGCCATCGAGAAGGGCGAGATACCCGCCCAGGACGAGATCGTCCACTCCGACAACATCCAGCACCTGGCATTCGTCCCCAAGGACGTGCTCCAGGGCACGAACTCGGACCTCGCCTTCCAGGGCAGGTACGCGTTCGCGGGCAACTACGACGGCTTCCGCATCTTCGACATCAGCAACCCCAAGGCACCGAAGACCGTCGCCCAGGTGCTGTGCCCCGGCTCGCAGAACGACATCTCCGTCTCCGGCAACCTGCTGTTCCTGTCCACCGACTCCTCGCGCAGCGACAGCAGTTGCACCAGCACCACCCAGCCGGCGACCGAGAAGTCCTCGTGGGAGGGCATGAAGGTCTTCGACATCAGCGACAAGCGCAACCCGAGGTACGTCGCCGCCGTCGAGACCGCCTGCGGCTCGCACACCCACACGCTGGTGCCCGAGCGCCGGAACGTCTACGTGTACGTCTCCTCGTACTCGCCGAACGCCACGTACCCCGACTGTCAGCCGCCTCACGACGGCATCTCCGTCATCAAGGTGCCGCGCGACGCCCCCGAGAAGGCGAAGGTCGTGGGCTTCCCCGTGCTGTTCCCCGGTGAGGGGCCGGACGGCGGCGGCAACCCGGGCGGACCCACCAACCCGGGCGTCTCCAAGACCACCGGCTGCCACGACATCACCGTGCTGCCCTCGAAGGACCTGGCCGCGGGCGCCTGCATGGGCGACGGCATCCTGTTCTCCATCAGGGACCCAGAGCGTCCGAAGGTCATCGACCGCGTGCAGGACAACGTCAACTTCGCGTTCTGGCACTCGGCGACCTTCAACCAGAAGGCGAACAAGGTCGTCTTCGCCGATGAGCTGGGCGGCGGCGGAGCGGCCACGTGCAACGCGGAGATCGGACCGAACCGCGGCGCCGACGGCATCTACGACATCGTCGGCAAGGGCGACAAGCGCAAGCTCGTCTTCCGCAGCTACTTCAAGATCCCGCGCCACCAGGCGGACACCGAGAACTGCGTGGCCCACAACGCCTCGCTGATCCCGGTCAAGGGCAAGGACCTGATGGTCCAGGCCTGGTACCAGGGCGGTGTCTCCGTCTGGGACTTCACCGACTCGAGCAACCCGAAGGAGATCGCCTACTTCGACCGCGGTCCGCTGACCACGGACACGATCAAGTCGGGCGGTTCGTGGTCGGCGTACTACTACAACGGCTACATCTGGTCGAACGAGTACGCCAGGGGCTTCGACGTCCTGAAGATCGACGACCGGCGCACGGACCCGGCCCGCAAGGTCCACATGCGCGAACTCAACGTGCAGACGCAGCCGGACTACTTCGACTGACCCTCCGGGCCGTGCCCCGGTGCGGCCCCGGTCGCGAAGAACCGTGACAGATCCCTGTCACCCGTCCCGTCGGAGGCTCCGGTCTCCGGCGGGACACCCAGCTCCCAGTCGAGCCGGTAGCGCTCGAACAACTCGGCCCGCAGCACCGGGACCGGCATCGGCACCCCGGGCACCAGCGCCGCGTACACGGCACCCATCAACAGGGCGCGCAGCATCGGGTAGTCGCTCTCGACGTCCCGCGAGCCCAGCCGGGCGACGGTGTCCCGCAGCAGTTCGGCCAGCCGCCGCTGCTCCGGGCAGGGCACGAAGCCCTCGGCCTGCAGCAGCCCGGCCATGTGCTGGCGCATCAGTACGGGCCGGTCCCCGGCCAGGCCCAGGATCGCGTCGATGGCCCGCGCCATCCGCTCCCGGCCGTCCTCGGTGCGCGGCTCGCGCTCCAGGGCCTCCTCCAGCGTGCGGTGCATCAGCCGGTGCACGGCGGACTGCACGAGCTGGCGCTTGCCGGGGAAGTAGTACGAGACCAGACCGCGCGCCGAACCCGCCCGGTCGGCGATGTCGCCGAGCGTCGTCGCCTCGAACCCGCGCTCGTCCACCAGCTCGACCGCCGCCTGCAGAAGCCGCTCCTTCGAACGTCTCCGCAACTCTTCATTGACCGAGGCGCTGCGCGGGGACATGCTGAAACTCCTGCGTTGGCTGGCTGCCAGCCAACTATACTCGGAGCATCCGGCCGGGCCGCGCGGTCCCAGCCGGGGATGCCGTCTGCCTCGGGCGACACGGGGGATCGTCCGAGGCGGGCGAGCTGAAGACCGGATGGTCGCCTCGGGCTGCTTGTTCCGGCGGTGCGACCCTCAGCTCACCAGGTCGAGGACCGGCCGCAGTCCGTCCGGCCGGTCGGTCACCGGCAGATGGTCCACGAAGTGCACCCCGCAGCCCAGAGCCGTGGCACCACCGTCCGCCCTGCGGTCGTCGCCGACCATCAGCGTCCGGCGCGGATCGGCGCCCAGCGCCTCGCAGGCGGCGGCGAACAGCCGCGGGTCGGGCTTCTGGATGCCGTGCTCGTACGACAGGACGTATGCGCCGATGTAGGGGTCCAGGCCGTGCGCGCGGAAGACCGGACGCAGGTCCCAGCCGATGTTGCTGACCACCCCGACCGGGATGCCCCGCTCGCGCAGAGTACGGAGCACCTCGACGGCGTCCGGGTACGGGGCCCACGCGGCCGGGTCCATATGGCGCTCGTACAGCGCGTCGTGCAACGCCGGGTCGGGCAGCGTGACTTGGCGGGAGACACCGGTGTACGCGGCCCGGTGCAGCTCGGCGCTCTGGTCCCGGATCTGCCAGGCCTCGGCCAGCTCCTCCGGGACCCGGGCGGGATCGCCACCGCCCGGCAGTGCCCCCGCCGCCTCCAGAGCACGCGCCGCGGCGGCCATCTCCGCCTCCGCGAGCCGGATCGCGGTGCCGGCCAGGGTGCCGCGCAGCCAGGAGTCGGTGGACTCGACACGGAAGAGGGTCCCGGAGAAGTCGAACAGCACGGCGGTCATGGGGTGATCCTACGAGGGCGCGCCCGGCTCCCGCGGGTGTTCACGGATGCCGGCACGCTGGTGCACCCACACCGCCACGGCGACCACTGTCGCGCCCAGCAGCCAGCCGCCCACCACGTCCGACGGCCAGTGGACACCCAGCCAGACGCGGGTCAGCCCGACCCCGATCACGGAGACGACGGCCACGACCAGGGCGGTACGCCACACGGCACGGCTCACACCATGACGGTGCAGGAGCCACAGCAGGAGACCGCACACGACCGTGGCGGTCATGGCGTGGCCCGAGGGGTAGGCCGAGTAGTGGGCCGAGTCGACCGGGTCGGGCCAGACCGGACGGGGACGGTCCACGGCTGCCTTGAGGCCCTGCTGAAGCAGCGTGCCCAGCGTGACGGCCAGTGCCAGCCACACGGCCGTCCAGCGCGCCGCGAGCCGTACGACGAGCCAGACGACGACCGCCGCGCACAGCAGACGCATGGTCCACGGGTCCCACACCCAGTCCGTCAGGATGCGGAACGCCTGGGTGATGCCGGCCTCGTCGACCGCCCAGCGGTGGGTGGTGCCGGAGATGTCCTTGTCCGTGGTGATCAACGGGCTCCATCTGACCGCGACCAGGGTCAGCAGCAGAGCCGAGCACAGGGCCAGGACACCGGCGGAACCGGCGGCGGTGCGGTGCTCGGGACGGGGCGGGGAGTCCACGGACGAGGTGTGCATGATGCGATCCTCGCCGAACCGGGGGCTCCGGATCCAGTGCGGTGGTGATCTTCGGATCCCAAACCCCGGACTTCGGCCACATCGAAAGCCCCGCGCCCGTGTCCCGTGCGCCGGCTATCCCAGCGCCCGCAGCCCCGGTATGAACGCCAGCAACACCGGCACCACGGGCACCAGCGCGGCCGCCGCCGTCAGCCGCAGACGGTGTGCGGCGGTCAGCCGGTCCGGGGGAGTGAGCAAGCGGTGCACCCGCGCCGGGACATGGGCCTGCGGCGTCGGGCAGGGGCCGAACACACCACGGTGGTCGTTCAGTTCGACCAGGGCCAGGGCAGTGGTCAGCCGGCCGAAGCGGCGGGAGGCCGTGTCGTCGGCGGCGAGTTCGACCAGGCGGTGCATCTCGTCGCGGAAAGCGGCGAACACCGGCACCTGCGGAAAGCCGCCCGCCAGGGCGGAGGAACAGTTCAGCAGCCAGTCGTGCCGGGCCCGCGCGTGCCCCTGCTCATGGGCGAGCACGGCATCCAGCTGCCGTCCCTTCAGCCGGCGCAACGCGGCCGTGGTGACGACCAGTCGAGGCGGAGTGCCGGGCAGCCACCAGGCGTCGGGCCGCTCGCTCTCCAGGACGACGAGCCGACCGGACACGGCCACCTCGCCCGGCAGCAGCGGCGCCCGGACCAGCAGATCGGCGCGCCGGCTGCGGCGCCGGGCGCGCGCCCGGCCGACCTCGCGGACCAGCATCGCCGCGCTCCACAGACCCCCGCAGGCCAGCGCCACCGCCGTGGTCGCCGCCCAAGGGCCCGCCGTACCGAGGGCATAGGCCTCGACGGCCGCGCTCGGCGCCGTCGCGAAGACATGCCCGCCCACCGCGTGCCAGGCCGCCGCCGCGCTGAGCGTCATCGACAGCGCACAGCACACGAGCACGGCCGCCACCGCGCACTGCCACACCCACAGCGCCACCACCGGCTCCCGATCGGGCCAGTCCGCCCGGGCGAGCAGCCGGGGAGCCACCACGGCGGTCAGGGCGCCGAGCAGCAACAGTGCCGCGGGGAGCATCATGGGAGGCAGCCTATGAGCGCGGCGCCGCCCAGCGGTACGACTTGTGCCGCCGAAGTGACGCAGGCAACGGATCCGTACGGCGATCCGCACGGTGCCACGAGGCGTCCCGGCTCACAGCGTCAGCAGCATCGCCACCATCGCGATCCCCATGGACAGCCGGCAGGCCCGTGCCAGCTCCGGCCGGTCGCCCCACCCGGCGGACCCGCCGCTCGCGGCCCCGCTCCCGGCCACGGCGGGCACCGGCACCAGCCGGACGCCGGCCAGCAGCACGTATCCGGCGAAGTACAGCAGCAACGCCCCCGTCAGCAGCGGAACTCCCGACCCGCCCTGACCATGCGCGTGTGCGGGGGAGCCGGCCATGACGACGGACATGTAGACCATCGCAGCGGCTCCCGCCAAGTGATGCAGATGGTGTGCCCCGGCCCGCGCCGCCCACAGCGCGTGGACCGCGGCCGCGCCGAACACGAACGCGTACGCGAGCCAGGCCCACGAAGGCGGGGAGAACACCGCCGCCGGAACGGCCATCGCGGCCATCCCGAACCCCATCAGCGCCTCACCGCCGCTGCGCATCCGCACCAGGCAGTAGGCGCCGGTCACCGCGCAGAGCGCCACCAGCAGCCAGCCGGACGAAGCCGGTCCGTGCACCCGTACCTCCCCGCTCGACAGTCGGTCATTCGATGCCCGGGCCATGCGGCGCGCACGCGAGCGCAAGGGTGTACACGGGGAGCATTCGGCGGAGCACGCCAGGTGAGCGGCGCGGAACGAATCTGTTTTACGAGTAAAACACCTGCTAATCTTGTGGGAATGAGCAGCGCGAACCCCACCCCCGCCTCCCCACACGCCCGGCGACTCCCGCTGGCGGGTGTGCTGCGCGTCGGCCGGCCCTCCGAGATCTGGTTCAAGCCCGCGCTGAGCGTGGTCGCGGCGATCGCCCCGCCCAACCTCACCCTCCTGGCGCTCGGCCGGCTCGACCTGGCGATGTACACGATGGCCGGGTCCCTGTGCGCGCTGTACGCCCACAACCGCCCCTACGCCGCGCGGGCCGTGGCCCTGGTGTGGGTGGTGCTCGGCATGCTCGGCGGGCTCGCCGTCGCCCTGGTCGCCGCCTCGCTCACCGGCAGCGCCGTCGTGCTGGTCACGGTCGGTGCCCTGCTGGCCGCCGCGCAGAAGGTGCTGTGCGACGCCACCCGGGTCGGCCCGCCGGGCAATGTCGTCCTCACATTCGTCAGCTCCGCCTCGCTGTTCGCGCCGGGGACCCTCGACCGGGTCCCTGGCCATCTGGCGCTGGCCGCCGCGACGGGTGCCTGGGCCTGGCTGGTCTGCATGGCGCCCGCGCTGGTCCGTCCGCACGGCCCGGAACGCCGCGCCACCGCCGGTGCGCTGAAGGCCGCGGCTGCCTACGCCGAGACAGGCGGCACGGGCGAGGGCCATGCCCGGGCCCGTGCCGCCGGCTACGCCGCCGTCCAGGCCGCCTGGCAGTCACTGCTGTCCACCGGCGCGCCCTCCCGGACCCGGCGCGCTCTCGAACGGCTCGTCGTGCGGGCCGAGGTCGCCCTCGCGGCGCCGGGGGAGTCGGATGCCGGCCGGCTGCGTGCGTGGGCGCGCGCACTGCGCGGTACCGGGCCCGTCCCGCAGGCCGGTCTGCCCCGGGCTGCCGCCGATGAACTGCTCGGTGTGGACGCGGCCCGTTCCCTCTGGGCGCGGCTCGGCCCGCTGACCCCGCTCGCGGTGCGCACCGCGCTCGGCTGCGCACTCGCCGGCTACGCCTCCCTCGCCCTCGGAATCGGCCGCCCGTACTGGGCGCTGGTCACCGCCGCCTCGCTCTACCAGGCCAACATCGCCCTGACCTGGAGCCGGGCCGTCCAGCGGGTCGTCGGCAACGTCGTCGGCGTGCTCGTCTTCGCGGCCGTCGCACCGCTCGCGCACCTGGACCAGGCGGTCCTCGTGCTGTGCTGCCTCGCGTTCAGCTTCGGTGCCGAGATGCTGATCAGCCGCAACTACTGGCTCGGCAGTGTCTGCGTGACCCCGATGGCCCTGCTCATCACCGAGTTCGCCGGATTCCAGGAGCCCGGCGAGCTGATGACGGAGCGCGTCGTGGACACCGTCGTCGGTGCCCTGGTGGGCTTCGTCGCCGCCGTGGCCGTCACCAACCGGCGCGCTGGCGACCGTGTCGAGCGGGCCCTGGTTACCGCGGACCGGGCGCGCGAGCACGCCGCCCGTCTCCTGGCCGAGCCGGACCCCGGCACCGCCGCCTTGGATTCGGCCCGTCGCGGCCTCGCCGTCGCTCTGGCCGATCTGCGGGCCACCGCGGACGCCGCGGCCGGCGAATGGTGGCAGCGCGCGCTGCCCCAGGAGCGGGTCGTGCTCGCCGAGCAGTCCGGACACCGTACGCTCGCCGCTACGGCACGACGCCAGGGGCTGCTCCCGGAGCGGGGTACCACCGGCACTGAGACGGAGGACGCACGGCCATGACGGCGACGGAGGGACCATCGCCCACGGGGGACGACCCGGGACCCGGACCGCAGTCGGCGTCCGAGGCCCGACGGGCGGGCGACGACCTCGCCGAGGGGCGTGCGGCCGACCGGGCGCGGCCGGCCGGAGGGGACCTGGCCGCCGGGGCCCACGAGGCCGGGGAGCAGCCTGCCGACGATGTCCCCGTGGTCCGGGAGCAGCCTGCCGACGATGTCCCCGTGGTCCGGGAGCAGCCTGCCGGCCGGTGGGCGGCCGACGGGATCCGTACGGCCGGAGGGGAGTCGGCCCACGATGCCCACGAGGTCGGGGAGCAGTCTGCCGGCCGGTGGGCAGCCGACGGGGTCCATGCGGCCGGAGGGGAGTCGGCCGACGAGGCACCCGCGGTCGGGGAGCAGCCTGCCGACCGGCGGGCAGCCCGCGAGGCCCGTCCGGCCGGAGGGGATTCGATCGGCCAGGCCCCCTCGGCCGAAGGCGCCCCGGCCGGTGGCCGGCGGGGCGACACCGTGGCCGGTGTCGTGCGGCAGTGGCAGGCCGTGCACCCCGGGCTCGACACCGGGCCGATGGAGGTCATCGGCCGGATCAACCGCTGTGCCGCCCTCCTGCAGCAGGCCGAGGACGCGCCGCTGCGCCGGGCGGGTCTGAGCCGCCCGGAGTTCGATCTGCTGGGCGCGCTGCGCCGCACCGGGCACGAACTGACCCCTGGGGAGCTGGCCCGGGAGACCTTCTCCTCGGGCGCCGCCGTCACCAAACGCCTCAAGCAGCTGACCGAACGCGGCCTGGTGGAACGCCGGAGCGACAGCAGGGACCGCCGCGTCGCGCACCTCCGCCTCACCGACGCCGGACGCGAACTCGTCGACGGCGTCCTGCCCGCCCAGCTCGCGTACGAGACAGCGGTCCTGTCCGGCCTGGACGCCCCCGAACAGGGCGAACTCGCAGCCCTGCTCGGGGAGTTGCTCGGCCAATTGGAGGGCCGCCTGGGCGTGCTCCGGGCCTGAGCGGCCGGGCCGCGTCGCTGCCGGTCGGGAGTGGTTCGGCTGCCGATCCGAGCGGGCCCGGTCCGGCCTCGGCCTGGGCTGCGGATGCCGGGCCGGGGGGCCGGGCCGGCCGTCAGAGGATCTCGTGTGCCGTGCGGCGGTGCGTGGAGCGGCGGTCGTCGATGGCCCGCCAGCGGTCGCCGTAGATGTTGCGGGTGATGGCCGGTTCGCGGACGAAGTCGTGAGGGAAGCCGAGCGGTACCGCGCTCACCTCGTCGAGGCGGGCGAGGGCGTCCTCGTCCAGGCGGACGTCGACGCTGCCCAGGTTGTCGGCGAGCTGGCTCTCCTTGGTCGCCGCGATGATCGGGACCACGTTGCCCGGCCGGGCCAGCAGCCAGGCCAGCGCCACCTGGGCCGGACTCCAGCTGCCCTGCTCGGCGACCTCCAGGACGGCGCTGATCACCGCCTCCTCGCGCGGGTCGATGTCACCGCCCGTCGTGTCCAGCCGCCCCGCCTCACCCCTGCGGTACTTGCCGGTCAGTTTCCCGGCCGCCAGCGGCGCCCACGCCAGCACCGCCTGGTCGAACGCCCGGGCCTGGGGCAGCAGTTCACGCTCGGGGGTGCGTTCCAGCAGGCTGTAGCGCAACTGCGATCCGGCGAACGCCGTCCAGCCCCGCAGCTCCGCCAGCGTGTTGGCCTGGGCGATCTCCCAGGCGGGCCAGTCCGAGACCCCGACGTACAGCACCTTGCCCGCGCGGACCAGGTCGTCCAGCGCCCGCATGACCTCCTCGACCGGTGTGAAGTTGTCCCGCGCGTGCACCCACAGCACGTCGAGCCGGTCGGTGCGCAGCCGCTCCAGGCTCGCCTCCACCGACTGGACCAGGTTCTTGCGGTGGTTGCCCGCGGCGTTGACATCGCCGTCGCGGATCCCGCAGGTGTACTTGCTGGCCAGCACGAACCCGTCGCGCCGGTCCTCCAGCAGCTCCCCGAGGATGCGTTCCGAGCTGCCGTCGGTGTAGTTGTTGGCGGTGTCGATGAAGTTGCCGCCCGCCTCCGCGTACGCGTCGACGATCCGGGCGCTGGTCTCCTTGCCGGCGCCCCAGCCCCAGTCGTCGCCGATGGTCATGGCGCCGAGGCACAGCTCGCTCACGCGCAGGCCGGTCTTGCCGAACAGTGTGTAATGCACGGTCTCTTCCCCTCCGGGCAGCAGGTCGTACGCACGACGCTAGGAGCTGGAGCGCACTTCAGCACAAGCCACGCCCCCGGGCTCACCCACCGTCGCCCCAGCCGTCCTCGCCTGCCCGGTACACGCCGAACATCGCCCCCTGCGGATCCCGCAGCACCGCGATGCGCGGTCCGTCGGGCACGGAGGTGGGCACCATCAGGACGGTGCCGTGCCGCTGGACGACAGCGGTCGCGGCGTCCACGTCCGCCACCGCGAAGTACGGCAGCCAGTGCGCCGGCACCTCCGGCGGGAACTTGTCGTCCATGGACACCATCCCGCCGAAGTCCGCACCGCCGACGCCCCAGCGCCGGTACCGCGCCGAGGCGTTGACGCTCCAGCCGAACACCCGTGTGTAGAAGGCGACGGCCTGCCCGGGTTCCCGCGTGAACAGTTCCACCCAGCCCAGCGAACCGGGCGCGTTGAACAGCCCGGCGCCCGGGAAGGTCCCGGCCTGCCACAGCTGGAAGACGGCACCGCCCGGGTCGGCGGCCACCACGAGACGGCCCACGTCGAACACGTCCATCGGGCCGAACAGCACCGCCCCGCCCGCCCCCGTCACCGCACGCGCCGTGGCGTCCGCGTCGGTCACCGCGAACGACACGTTCCACGCGACCGGCTGCGATGGCTGGTACAGCGGGGTGAGCGCGGCGACGGCCGCTTCCCCGAGGTGCGCGACGGTGTAGCCGCCCGCCTGCTGGCGCGGATCGGTCTCCGGACGCCAGCCGAACAGCCGCGTGTAGAACCGCTGCGCCGCCTGGAGATCACTGGTCCCCAGCTCGGCCCAGCAGGGCCCGCCGGTCACCGGTGCGTCGAGCTTCATGGCGTTCCTTCCGCGAGCGGCGAGGCAGCTCCCTCCAGCACGCTAAGCCGCGCCCGGGGCTCCCTGCCATCCGGGAAAACCCACTGGTGTGCTCCACCGGCCCCGGCGTACCCTCACCCCGTACCGCACCGCGTGGCGGCCTCCAGCTCCTTCACCTGCCCGGAGGTTCCCCATGCCCGCACTCGAGGTGCGCCCCTTCCGCCGAGCCGACCGCGACCAGCTCACCGAGCTGGTCAACATGCACGTGGCGGCGGTCGTCCCCGGCGTCTCCGTCTCCGTGAACACCGTTCTCGGCGAGCTGGAGCGGCAGCCCGGCGAGTTCATCACCGACCCGTGGGTGGCCGAGCGGACGACGCTCGTCGCCGAGCAGCGCGGCTGCGTCGTCGCCGCGGCCCATCTGCTCCGCTACCGCGCGGACGCCGAGGTCGGCGAGACCTATCGGGACGTCGCGGAGATCAATTGGTTCGTCCACCGCCCGACGGCGTCGCACTGGCCGGACGCCGACCGGGCCGCCGACCTGCTGATGCGGGCCTGCCTGGCACAGCTGGCCCGCTGGAATGTCCGCGTCCGGTACGCCGACGGAGCACTGCCCGCCCCGCTCGTCCACGGCCTGCCCCGCAACTGGCCGCACATCCGGGCCGTCTACGAGCGCGCGGGATTCCAGCACGTCGGCGACACCGAGGTCATCCTGATCGCCCGGGTCGCCGAACTGCCGGCGCACGAACCCCGGCCGGGCGTCACGGTCGAACGGACGCTGGGGGAGTGCGGCACCCGGTTCACGGCCTTCGCCGACGCGCGCCCCCTCGGCTTCGTCGAGGTGGACACGGCCCTGGCCCGCCCCGAACGGCACGCCCGCGCCGCGGGCCTGGCCGACATCGGCAACCTCCATGTCGACCCCGCGCGGCACGGCACCGGCCTGGAGCACTGGCTGCTGGGCCAGGCCGCCGACTGGCTCCGCCTGTGCGGCGTCGACCGGCTCGTCGCCTACGAAACGGCCGCCGACAGCGCCAGGCTCGACCTCCTGGCGGGCGCGGGCTTTTGCGAACTCACCCGTACCGACCGGGGCTGGGAGCACCGCCCCGGGTGACCTCAGATGCCGGGCCTGTACCGCATCGGGTGGTCCGCCGGGACCTCGACGAGCACGATCGGCGTACCGTCCGGGTCCGCGATCCACATCTCGACCAGTCCCCACGGCTCCTTCACCGGCGGCCGCACGATCTCGACGCCCTTCGCCCGCAGCTCCTCGGCGGCCGCGGCCACGTCGTCGACCTGGAGCCAGAGCCGTACGGCGGGCGACGGGGGAGTCTCGGACCGGCCCGCGACCTCGAGGAAGCCACCGCCCGTGAAGTAGACCGTGCCGCGCTCGGGACCCGTGCCGAACTCCCGGTAGACGGCAAGGCCCAGCTGTTCGCCGTAGAAGGCACGGGACCGCTCGGGGTCGGACGGGCGGAGCAGGATCCGGCTGCTGAGTACATGCACCATGCACGAGAGCCTAGTGTCGGCGCTACTCTCGTCCATGCCCCAGCCACGCCCGGAAAGGGAGACGTACGCCCATGGACACCGCCGACACCGCCGCCACCGGACTGACCTTCCGCGATGCCACCGACGCCGACGTGGACGAGCTGGTCGCGCTGATCGAGTCGGCGTACCGGGGCGACGACAGCCGGGCCGGGTGGACCACCGAGGCGGACATTCTCGAGGGGCAGCGGACCGACCCGGAGGGCGTGCTGGCCGTCATCAAGTCGGCCGACAGCCGGTTGCTGACCGTGGAGCGGGACGGCGGGATCGTCGCGTGCTGCCAGCTCGAGCACCGCGGCGACCACGCCTACTTCGGGATGTTCGCCGTTAGCCCCCGGCTCCAGGGCGAGGGCCTCGGCAAGGTGATCATCGCGGAGGCGGAGAGCCTGGCCCGCGCGGCATGGGGCGTGACGGAGATGCACATGACCGTGATATCCGTACGCGACGACCTCATCGCCTGGTACGAGCGGCGCGGCTACCGCCGTACGGGACGGATGACCCCCTTCCCGTACGGCGACGAGCGCTTCGGCATCCCCCAGCGCGACGACCTGAGGTTCGAGCTGCTGGTCAAGGAGCTCGGCCAGTCGGCCTAGGCCGTGAAACGGCCCGTGCGCTTGATGTCCGGGTGGTCGGTGGTCGCGCCGTCCAGGCCGAACGCCCGGACGAGCCGCAGATGGTCCTGCGTGTTCACCACCCAGCCGATGATCCGCAGGTCCGCCTTGCGCGCACGCTCGACGACCTCCAGGGTGAGCCGCCGGATGTTCAGGCAGACGGTCTCGGCGCCGACCACGACGGCGCGGTCCACGATGTCGGTGCCGTAGCGGCTGGCGATCAACGCGGTACGCACACCCGGTACCAGTGGCTTGATCTCGGCGATCGCCTCGTCGTGGAACGAGGACACCTCCACCCGGCCGGCCAGCCCGCGCTGGTTCATCACCTCGGCCAGCGCCCGCGCCGCCTGCGCGTCCTTGATCTCCGCCTGGAGCGGTGACTGGACGGCCTCCAGGACCTCCTCGAACACCGGCACCCGCTCGCCCCGGCCCGCGTCCAGGGCGCGCAGCTCGGCGAGTGTCTTCTCGGCGATGGGCCCGCTGCCGTCGGTCGTGCGGTCCACGTCCGTGTCGTGCATGACGACGAGCGCGCCGTCCTTGCTCAGATGCAGGTCGAGTTCGATGGCGTCGAGGCCGGCCTCCTGGGCGGCGACGAAGGACCGGAGGGTGTTCTCGGGTTCCACACCCATGATTCCGCGGTGACCGATGGTGAGGAAGTTCAAGACGCGACTCTCTTCCGTCGACAGGCGGCACTGGGGGCCTTACGGCCCACCTGGACCGTATCGCCTGTACCCGCCCTCTGCAGAGGGCGAGGGCATGGTCGGCGCACATAGGGGCAGAAGCATGACCGGCAGGAAAAAGTGCGGTGACCCACAGGGTGAGGCAGGATAATTTTCGGAGACTGCCCTTGCTGGGAGGAACCTCGTGTGTATACGGTCGAGGTACGCGAGATTCTCCCGTGGAAGGTGGGACATGACGGAAATTCTTGTGCAGGTGGGTTCGGAGGACCTGGTTCCTCCCGTGGCCAGGGTGGTGGAGCACCCGGCATGGCCCGTGCTCAAGGATGCCGTGGAGCGGATCCGGCCATGGCAGTCCAAGGACGGGTCGATCGACTTCGACGCCGAGGGCGCGCCGGACCCCGCCGACGCCGAGCTGGCCGTCCGCAGGGCCGCCGACGCGGTACTCGAGCTCTCCCCGCTGCTCCCGCACGACGCCGCCTATCACGAGGCCCTGGTCAAGGACCTGCGCCGGTGGGCCGACGGCGGCTTCCAGGTGCCCGACTTCCTCGACTCCCTACTGGCCTTCCAGCCCGCCGCGAGCCGCGCGGACGGCCTCCAGCACCTGGTCGTCTTCCCGATGTACACGCAGAACGGCAACCCGGACCGCAACCTCGAAGCGGTCGTGCTGCGCATGGTCTGGCCGGACTGGCTGTCCGAACTGGAGCGCACGCGCTACGACAACCCGCTGTTCTGCGGCATCAAGTTCGAGGACTTCACGGCCGGCTACGACACCAACTCCGCCGTCCTGTTCCCCGAGACCATCGCCGTGCGCGAGGCACCCGAGCGGTTCAGCTGGGGCGGCATCTTCTGCGACCGCGAGGCCGCCCGCTTCCGCCGGGTGACCGACGCCGCGGTCGACATCCTGGGCCTCGAGCTGCCCGAGGACGTCGCCGCGATGGTCCACGACCAGAAGCGCTGCGAGGAGGCGTTCGTCCTGTGGGACATGGTCCACGACCGCACCCACAGCCACGGCGACCTGCCCTTCGACCCGTTCATGATCAAGCAGCGGCAGCCGTTCTGGATGTACGGCCTGGAGGAGCTGCGCTGTGACCTCACCGCCTTCAAGGAGGCCGTGAAACTCTCGGGCGAGGGCGTCCCGCAGGCCCGTGACGTGCAGGTCGCGGTGCTCTTCGACCGTATGTTCCGCTTCCCGGTCACCGGCGAGCGCGTGCGCAACTACGACGGCCTCGGCGGCCAGCTCCTCTTCGCCTACCTGCACAAGCACGACGTCGTCCGCTGGACCGACAACAAGCTGACCATCGACTGGGAGCGCGCCCCGCAGGTCACCAACGAGCTGTGCGCCGAGATCGAGCAGCTGTACCGCGACGGCATCGACCGCCCCAAGCTCGTCCACTGGTTCGCCGGATACGAGCTGGTCTCCACGTACGTCTCCCCGCACCCGGGCTCGAAGTGGGCCAAGGGCCCCGAGGCCCTGGATGTGACGCAGCCGCCCCGGAAACTCGTCGATGACGTGCTTCCGGACGAGTTTCCGCTGAGCATGTTCTATGAGGCACTGTCCAAGAAGCTGAAGAACGTGATCGCCTCGACCAAGGGCATCACGGCGGACGGCGCCGAGCGGATCGCCGCGTGAGCGGCGGAATCCTCCGCGGAACCGAGAACACTGCTCAGGAGGCGAAGAAGATGGCGGGGAACGGAGCTCTCAGCGGTGCGGTGATCGCGGTGGCCGGCGCGGGTGGGCCCGCGGGCCGCGCGGCGCTGCTGCGACTGGCCGAGGCGGGGGCGACCGTCGCCGCCGCCGACAACGATCCCGAGCGGCTCGCGGAGGCCGTGGACGCGGCCCGCTACGCGTCGGGCGGCGCGGCCGTCACCGGCGAACCGGTCGACCTGCTGGACCTCCAGTCGACCCGTGACTGGGCCGCTCACATCGAGAAGGAGTTCGGCCGCGTCGACGGCCTGGTCCACCTCGTGGGCGGCTGGCGCGGCAGCGAGACCTTCATCAAGACGAGTCTCGACGACTGGGACTTCCTGGAGCTACTGCTCATCCGCACCGTGCAGCACACGTCGCTGGCCTTCTTCGAGGCCCTGCAGCGCAGCGAGCGCGGACGGTATCTGCTGATCAGCGCGGCCGGTGCCACCAAACCGACCGCGGGCAACGCCTCGTACGCCGCGGCCAAGGCCGCCGCCGAGGCCTGGACGCTGGCGCTGGCCGACGCCTTCCGCAAGGCGGGGGGCGCCGAGGGCCCGACGTCCGCCGCTGCCATCCTGGTGGTGAAGGCGCTGGTGCACGACGCGATGCGCGCCGAGCGACCCAACGCGAAGTTCGCGGGCTTCACCGACGTCAAGGACCTGGCCGAGGCCGTCGTGGGTGTCTGGGACAAGCCCGCCGCCGAAGTGAACGGAAACCGTCTGTGGCTCACCGAGAAGCCGTGAACCCGCCGAAGACCGACGCGCGCCGTCATCACGACCCGGAAGTCCGTGGTTTCGCCAGCGACAACTACGCCGGCGCCCACCCGGAGGTGCTCGCCGCACTGGCCCTGGCCAACGGCGGGCACCAGGTCTCGTACGGCGAGGACGCGTACACCGAGAACCTGCAGAGCGTCGTCCGCAGCCACTTCGGCGCCACGGCCGAGGCGTTCCCCGTCTTCAACGGCACCGGCGCGAACGTCGTCGCCCTCCAGGCGGTCACCGACCGCTGGGGCGCGGTGATCTGCGCCGAGAGCGCGCACATCAACGTCGACGAGTGCGGGGCCCCGGAACGGGTCGGCGGCTTGAAGCTGCTCACCGTTGCGACGCCCGACGGCAAGCTCACCCCCGAGCTGATCGACCGGCAGGCGTACGGCTGGGACGACGAGCACCGCGCGATGCCGCAGGTCGTCTCCCTCGCCCAGACCACCGAACTGGGCACGGCCTATACGCCGGACGAGATACGCGCCATCTGCGAGCACGCCCACGCGCACGGCATGAAGGTGCATCTGGACGGCTCCCGGCTGGCCAACGCCGCCGCCACCCTGAACGTCCCGATGCGGGCGTTCACCGACGCCGCCGGCGTCGACCTCCTCTCTCTGGGCGGCACCAAGAACGGCGCCCTGTTCGGCGAGGCCGTCGTGGTCCTGAACCAGGACGCAGTCCGCCATATGAAGCACCTGCGCAAGCTGTCCATGCAGCTCGCCTCCAAGATGCGCTTCGTGTCGGTGCAGCTGGAGGCCCTGTTCGCCCGGGACCTGTGGCTGCGCAACGCCCGCCACTCCAACGAGATGGCCCAGCGCCTCGCCGAGGGCGTACGCGCCGTGCACGGGGTGGAGATCCTCTACCCCGTGCAGTCCAACGCGGTGTTCGCCCGTCTGCCGCACGAGGTGACCGAGCGTCTGCAGAAGCGGTTCCGTTTCTACTTCTGGGACGAGGCCGCGGGTGACGTCCGCTGGATGTGCGCCTTCGACACGACCGAGGAGGACGTGGACACGTTCGTGGCGGCGCTCAAGGAGGAGATGGCCCGCTGACCCGTGCGGTTCACCGGTTGACGACGATCTCCGTCCTGTTGTTGCGCAGGTTCGGGTCGAACTCCCTGATGCTCAGTTCGGGATCGTCGTTGACGGTGACGACCGTGGCGCGTGCGCCGCGCACCACACGGTCGATCCGCAAGGGGATCTCGAAGGTGTACGACGCCTTGTCGTGCAGGTAGATCGGCGTCCGGCAGAAGTAGGTCGTGACGGAATCCTCCTCCGGCTCTTCCGGCTGCGTCCAGCACTCCGCCTCCGGCGGGAGCACGACCGTGGTGCCCTCCGGCGCCCGGAACCTCACCGTGGCCACCGACGCGCCCGCGCCCAGCGACGCCACCCAGGCCGGGCCCCGGTTGTGCACGGTGACACGGGCGGTCACGGTGTCACCTGCGCCACCGCTCACCCTGCTGCCGGTGAGCTTCAGGTCGGCGGTGTTCCGGGCGTCGAGGATGACGGTCCGGTAGTTGTCCTGAGGGTCGATGTCGGGATCCGCCGCCGTGGCCCCGGCGGCGGTCACCGGACGCGGGTCGAGCTCGGCCGCCGTGCCCCGGGTCCAGGTCCACTCGCCGCGCATCTCCGCGAGTGCCTCGTCCGAGTAGGGGTGGACGGAGTGGTCGAACCGCTCGTACATCGCCTTGCGCCCGACGCCCAGTCCGGTCTTCAGCGCGTACTGCTGCCCGGGCGCCACCGATTCGTCCAGCACGCACAGGGCGGACGTGCCGGTTTCGTGTTCCCGGTACTCGCAGTTCGCGTGCCGCTCCTTGAAGCGCAGCCCGTACGAGGCGTTGAGCCAGAGCAGGGTGCGCTCCGCGGTGCGGTTGCCGCTGTTGGACAGCGTCGCCCGCACGCTCGTCTCCGAGCCCGGCCTGAGGTCTCGCTGCCAGTCGTCCTGGCTGAGCCCGAGGTCCGGCCCGTTGCCCACGCCCACCCGGGTCTCGCCCGGGTGGGACGTCGCCTCTCCGGCGGCGGCCGAGTAGCGCACGTACCCCGAGGCGCTGACGTCCGCGCCCGGCAGCGCGCGCAATTCGAACGTGGCGGCCTGCACGGTGTCCGTCCCAGCGGGCATCCCCGGGACGGCGCAGACCGCCCGCACATCCGACTCGGGCACGCAGTTCGCGGGCCACGACACCCGCGCGAACGAGGCGATCTCGCTCACGTCGACCGTCAGCTGCCCGGCCGGCAGGCTGTCGTCGGCGACGTCGCGGCTGACCTGCACGGCCAGGGTGCGCGCCCGTGCGTCGCCGTTCGCGTCCGCGCCGGGCAGCACCGTCTCGTACGGTGCGCTGATCCACAGCTGGTTCTCCATGGCGTACGCGGGCACGGCCCCGGCTCCGGCCGCCGCCAGGGCGCAGGAGACGAGTGCGGCGGCCAGTAAGCGGTATGGGTGTTTCATGTCTTCCCCCTAGTCACGGATCTGCGGAGGCCGAGACCGGTGGCGCGGGGGAAGGGTTGTGGTCGGGCAGGTGGTTGCGGCGGTGTTCAGCCGTTCTTCTCATGGATGCATAGGTATACGGCTCATCGAAAATACATTGACCGAGGAGTGGTGCCGTTCCTATGCTCTGTCCGTATGCAGCTGATCCAGGAAACCCCAGACCTGTCTGCCTACTTGGCCGCTGACGAAGTGATCGACCACCATCATCCGCTCGTTCGCGCCACGGCGGCCGAGCTGGCCAAGGGTGTGGGGGACTCGTATGAGTATGCGCAGGCGGCGTTCGAATTCGTGCGCGACACCATCCCGCACTCGCAGGACTCGGGCGACCTCCGCGTCACCTGGCGCGCCTCCGACGTCCTGGAGCAGGGCACCGGGATCTGCTACGCCAAGGCCCACGCGCTCGCGGCGCTGCTGCGGGCCGAGGGCATCCCGACCGCGTTGTGCTATCAGCAGTTGGAGGTGGTGCACGGTCTGGTCGCCGTGCGGTTCAACGGCGCGTGGCACCGGCAGGACCCCCGGGGCAACAAGCCGGGTGTGGACGCGCGGTTCTCCCTCGACGCCGAGCGGCTCGCCTTCACGCCCGATCCGGCGTCCGGCGAAACGGACTGCCCGGTCCTCTATGCCGCGCCTCATCCGGCCGTGCTCGACGTCCTCACTTCGGCCCGTGACCGGCCCCACCTGTGGGAGACACTCCCCACCGTGCTGTGAGGCACCCGGTCAGTGCGCCTCCGCCGCCCGCACCTGCTCCGGAGTCGGTGCCGTGCCGCCGAGGTGGGCAGGCATCCACCAGGTGTCCTCCGGGCCCTTCGGACGCACGGGGTAGGCGCGCTGGGCGGCCTCGAGGAGCTCCTGGACGCGCTCGCGCAGCTGACGCGTGATCGCACCCGCGTACTTGTCGCGGGAGGCCTCGATCGCCTCGCCGACCCGGATCGTGATGGGGATGTGGCTGCGCTTGAAGTTGCGGGGGTGGCCCTTCGTCCACAGCCGCTGAGTCCCCCACACCGCCATCGGGATCAGGGGGACGCCGGCCTCCTGCGCCATGCGCGCGGCGCCCGACTTGAAGCTCTTCAGCGTGAACGACTGCGAGATGGTGGCCTCGGGGAAGACCCCGACGATCTCGCCCGACCGCAGCGAGTCCAGGGCGTGTGCGTAGGCCGTCTCGCCCTGCTTGCGGTCCACCGGGATGTGCTTCATTCCGCGCATCAGCGGGCCCGAGACCCGGTGCCGGAAGACGGACTCCTTCGCCATGAAACGTACGAGACGTTTCTGCGGGAGGGCCGCCAGGCCGTCGAAGACGAAGTCCAGGTAGCTGATGTGATTGCTCACCAGCACGGCGCCGCCCGAGCGCGGGATGTTCTCCGAACCCTGGAGGTCGATCTTGAGGTCCCACACCTTGAACAGCGTGCGGGCGAAACCGACGACGGGACGGTAGACGAGCTCTGCCATGGGCGGGCCGGACCCTTCCTGCTCTGCCTGGGAAGGGATTCCCAGCGGAAGTTACGCAGCCGTAGGTTTACGGCTTGTCGCAGATCGTGCCCGAAGAACGGCCGGGTAGCCAGTCCTCGTGCCCGCCGGGGAGGAGATTCTCGTCACGTCGCCGCGTGATCCCACCTCGTGCTTTTACGCCCGTATTACTCCGCGCGTACCGCCACTCGCCGTACGAGCAGGTACAACTCGCAGCCCAGGCAGTACCCGAACGCGGCGTTGAGGAAGGCCGCCGCGAGCGCCGCGCCGGTCGCCGCGAGTCCCAGCCAGTCGGGTCCCAGGGTGTAGCCGACGAGCCCGAGCCCGGCGAAGAGCAGCCCCACCGCCTGGGCGAAACGCGGCGGTTCGGGCGCCTCGAACTCGGTCGGCGGCCCGAGCCGCGGCCGTACGGCCTTCCGGAACAGCCAGCCGTAGGGGGACCGGCTCACCCCGCCCGCCGCGCCGAGCAGGAACGCCAGCGTCTGCCAGGCCAGCAGCCAGGCGCTTCCCGTGACCAGAACGACCGCCAGGACGACGGTCGTCACGGCCGCGCCGAAACGCGGCCCTCTTGCGTCGATGTCCATGGGAACCAAGCATTCCGCAACACGGCGCCGTTGAGGGCGCGGGAATCTTTGCGGTCTCGTGAACGCTAGAAGCAGATGATGACCGGACTGGTGGTGTGTGTACTGGTGCTCGCGGCGGCGAGCGCCTACGGAGTGCTGCAACGGCGGCGGAGCGGGAGAGTGCGAGTGCGCGGGCGGGACGACGGCAAGCGGCTCGATGCGTCGGAGCTGGGCGCGGAACTCGGCGAGCGGGCCACGCTCGTGCAGTTCTCCAGCGCGTTCTGCGCGCCCTGCCGGGCGACCCGGCGGGTCCTCGGAGAGGTCGCCGGTGTGGTCCCTGGAGTGACCCACGTCGAGATCGACGCCGAGGCCCATCTGGACCTCGTACGGCGGCTGGACATCCTCAAGACCCCGACCGTGCTGGTCCTCGACGCCGACGGCCGGGTGGTGCGGCGGGCCACCGGGCAGCCGCGCAAGGCCGATGTGATCGCCGCGCTGGGGGAGGCGGTGTGAGGTGCGGGCGCGGCCGGAGGGTGCGCCAGTGAGCCATCTCCCACATCACGGAACGAACTTGACTGCGCACACCATTTATCGTCAGCCTGACCCCATGCCTTCGGACCTTCTCGCCACGCCCGACCTTCTGCGCTCGGTCTTCCGGCGGCACGCGGCGGGAGTCGCCGTGATCACCGCTCGTGGCGACACCGGTCCGGTGGGCTTCACCGCCACCTCCCTCGCCTCCGTCTCCGCCGAACCGCCCCTGCTGTCCTTCGGTGTCGGCACCGGCTCCTCCAGCTGGCCCGCGATCGCGGCGACCGATCATGTCGGCGTCCACATCCTGGGAGAGCACCAGCAGGAGCTGGCCGCCACCTTCGCCCGCAACGGAGCCGACCGCTTCTCCCCGCCCACCGTCTGGCGGGAGGGGCCCGAGGGCGTCCCCCTGCTCGACGGCGTGCTCGCCTGGCTGGTGGCCCGGGTCGTCGCCCGCGTGCCCGCCGGAGACCACCGGCTCGTGCTCGCCGAGGTCCTGCACGGGGACCCCACGGGCACCGGCCGTCCGCTCCTCTATCACCAGGGGCGTTTCCTGAGACTGCCCGACTGAGGGGCGTGCCCCCGGGCTGCGGGACCGTCGAGTTCCGGTTACGCTGCGTTGCGAAGGTCACAGTTCAAAGCGCTTGCTTAGCGGGAATGAACTAGGTGTACTGACGAGTAATATTTCGCTCGGAGCGTGGGTCGCCCCGACCGGAATCGGCCGCTTGAGGCACCTATGCTGCCTGCAAGTAGGCAGCCGAGAAATGACGATGCAGTAGGAGAGCCGGCGTGAGCTTGAGGATCGTTGTCACTGTGAAGTACGTGCCCGACGCCACTGGCGACCGGCACTTCGCCGATGACCTGACCGTCGACCGGGACGACGTGGACGGTCTGCTCTCCGAGCTCGACGAGTACGCGGTCGAGCAGGCGCTGCAGATCTCCGAGAACTCCGACGACGACGTGGAGATCACCGTGCTGACGGTGGGCCCCGAGGACGCCAAGGACGCGCTGCGCAAGGCGCTGTCCATGGGCGCCGACAAGGCGATCCACGTCGAGGACGACGACATCCACGGCACCGACGCCATCGGCACCTCCCTGGTCCTGGCCAAGGCCGTCGAGAAGGCCGGCTACGACCTGGTCATCTCCGGTATGGCCTCCACCGACGGCACCATGGGCGTCGTCCCCGCGCTGCTGGCCGAGCGTCTGGGCGTCCCGCAGGTCACCCTGCTGTCCGAGGTGTCGGTCGAGGACGGCACGGTCAAGGGCCGCCGCGACGGCGACGCCGCCACGGAGAGCCTGGAAGCCTCCCTGCCGGCGGTCGTGTCGGTGACCGACCAGTCGGGCGAGGCGCGTTACCCCTCCTTCAAGGGCATCATGGCGGCCAAGAAGAAGCCGGTGGAGTCCTGGGACCTGTCCGACCTGGACCTGGAGGCCGAGGAGGTCGGCCTGGAGGGTGCCTACACCACGGTCGACAACGCGGCCGAGCGCCCGGCCCGCACCGCGGGCACGATCGTCAAGGACGAGGGCGAGGGCGGCAAGCAGCTCGCTGAGTTCCTCGCGGGCCAGAAGTTCATCTAGGGCCTGTTCTGAGTTTCCCCGCCTGCGCCCCGACGCCCGGCACGCGCCCTCGCCGCACGCCGCCCCTGGACAGGTGGCTCCGCCACATGACCAGGGACGGCGCACAACGAGGCCACGCACCGAACGCCGCTGCGCCCGTGCTTCGCACGGACGACGGGGAAGCTCAGAACAGACCCGCCCGGCATTCGCTGACCGCCCCTCATCTTTCGCAAGCAGGAGAGAAGAAGTCCCATGGCTGAAGTTCTCGTCTACGTCGACCACGTGGACGGCGCCGTCCGCAAGCCCACCCTGGAGCTGCTGACCCTGGCCCGCCGCATCGGCGAGCCGGTCGCCGTCGCGCTGGGCAACGGCGCCGCCGACACCGCCGCCACCCTCGCCGAGCACGGCGCGGTGAAGGTCCTCACCCACGAGGCCGTCGAGTACGCCGACTACCTGGTCGTACCGAAGGTCGACGCCCTCCAGGCCGCGCACGAGGCCGTGTCCCCGGCCGCCGTGCTGGTGCCGTCCTCCGCCGAGGGCAAGGAGATCGCCGCCCGTCTGGCGCTGCGTCTGGGCTCGGGCATCATCACCGACGCCGTCGACCTGGAGGCCGGCGACGAGGGCCCGGTGGCCACCCAGTCGGTGTTCGCCGCGTCCTTCACCACCAAGTCCCGTGTCTCCAAGGGCACCCCGGTCATCACGGTCAAGCCCAACAGCGCCGCCGTCGAGGCCGCCCCGGCCGCCGGTGCGGTCGAGGCGCTGTCCGTGACCTTCTCCGCGCAGGCCACCGGTACCAAGGTCACCGGCCGCACCCCGCGTGAGTCGACGGGCCGTCCGGACCTGACCGAGGCCGCGATCGTGGTCTCCGGTGGCCGTGGCGTCAACGGCGCGGAGAACTTCGCGATCATCGAGGCCCTCGCCGACTCCCTCGGTGCCGCTGTCGGTGCCTCGCGTGCCGCGGTGGACGCGGGCTGGTACCCGCACACCAACCAGGTCGGCCAGACCGGCAAGTCCGTGTCGCCGCAGCTGTACATCGCCTCCGGCATCTCCGGCGCGATCCAGCACCGCGCCGGCATGCAGACCTCGAAGACCATCGTCGCGATCAACAAGGACGCCGAGGCCCCGATCTTCGACCTCGTCGACTACGGCATCGTCGGCGACCTCTTCGACGTCGTCCCCGCCCTCACCGAGGAGATCAAGACCCGCAAGGGCTGATCGACCCCGGCTGTGGAAGGCCCCCGTGACCGCGCGAACGGTCATGGGGGCCTCTTCTCATCCCAGGGTCATCGAGGCCTGCACCGGCAGGTGGTCGCTCGGGTACGTCCCGTCCACGGAGAAGGTGTTCATCCCGGCCCAGTGCGTGGTCACCCCGGGCGTGGTGAGGATCCAGTCGATGCGCCGCCCGCCGGGCCTGAGCTCCCGGTAGCCGTGGTGCGTCCCGTACGCCGGACCCCGCGAGGCCGCCGCGTCCCAGGCGTCCACCAGTCCGATGTCCAGCATGAGGTCGTACACCCGGTTGTCGTGAGCGGCCGCGTTGAAGTCGCCGGTGACGACGACCGGTAACGACCGGTCCCACCCGGCGATCGTCTCGCCGATGAGCCCCGCCGAGCGTTCCCGGGCGTACTGGCTGACGCTGTCCAGATGGGTGTTGAGGACGTAGAACTCCCGTCCCCCGTCGGCGAGATCGGCGAAACGGACCCAGGTCACCATGCGCAGCCAGTCCGCGTCCCAGGTGTTCGAGGCGATCGTGTACGGAGTGTCGGACAGCCAGAAGTGATCGAACTCGATCGGGTCGAGTCTGCGCGTGTCGTAGAAGATCGCCATGAACTCGTCCTTGCTGCCGCCCCCGCGTCCGGTGCCGATCCAGTCGTAGTGCTCGCCGAGATCCTTCTCGATCGCGCGCACTTGCCGGTAGAGCCCTTCCTGGGTGCCGATGATGTGCGGTCGCTCGCGGCGCAGCAGTTCTCGCATCACCGGTCGGCGTACCTCCCAGCGCGGTGTCCTGTCGACGACGGTCCCGAAGCGGACGTTGAACGTCATGACGTCCAGGGCGCCCGGGTGCTCGCCGGCGGAAGCGGGATGTGTGGGGCCCGCGGTGGTGAGCAGCGGTCCCGCGATGGCGGCGGCCGCCGCTGCCTTGAGCCCGTGGCGGCGCGTCACTCGGACCTCGTTCGGCACGTGGTCTCCCTCCCCTTGCACGTCAGGATGAAGCTTGCCCTCTGAATACGGAAGATGAGGGCGGGTCGGCAGTGATCAAGGGTGAAGGATGGGGAATCCCACCTCGAGACGGTGTTGACCAGGGCGAAGGTCGGCCGATAACTTCACTCTACGGACTATTGATTCCGTACAGCGGAAAATAGGAGGGTCTCGGAATGGGTCAGGGCCAGCAGGAGAAGGTGGCGACCAGCCTCGCGGGCGCCATCAGCGAGGAGATCAGCGCCTCCCTCGCGCCGGTCGACGCGGAGCTGGAGCGCCGCTACCCCGGGGACCCCGGCACCCGCCAGCCCGTCCACACCGTCTACGTACCCGGCGACGTCTTCGCCGCCGACACCGTCCGCTCCTGGGGCGACCGGGCCCTCGCGGCCCTCGACGAGCACGCCCCGGACGCCGCTTCCTTCGCCGCCGTCCTCGGCCTCGCCGAGGAACTCGCCGAGCCCGTCCACGCGCGCGTGCGCGCCAAGCTGGAGCGCGAGCCGATCGAGGACCTGCGCGTCGACTTCGAGGACGGCTACGGCAACCGCCCCGACGCCGAGGAGGACGAGGCCGCCGCCCGCGCCGCCCGGCTGATCGCGGAGGCGTATGCGGACGGTACCGCGGCGCCGTACATGGGCATCCGGATGAAGTGCATGGAGGCGCCCGTACGCGACCGGGGCATCCGCACCCTCGACATCTTCCTCACCGGCCTGATGGAGGCCGGCGGCCTGCCCGGCGGGCTGGTGCTCACCCTGCCCAAGGTGACGTACGCCGAGCAGGTCACCGCCATGGCGCGACTGCTGGACGCCTTCGAGAAGACCCACGGCCTGGAGCCAGGCCGGATCGGCTTCGAGATCCAGATCGAGACCAGCCAGTCCATCCTCGCCGCCGACGGCACCGCCACCGTCGCCCGTATGATCCAGGCCGCCGAGGGCCGCGCCACCGGCCTGCACTACGGCACCTTCGACTACAGCGCCTGCCTCGGCGTCTCCGCCGCCCACCAGGCCGGCGACCACCCCGCCGCCGACCACGCCAAGGCCGTCATGCAGGTCGCGGCGGCCGGCACCGGCGTCCGCGTCTCGGACGGCTCCACCAATGTGCTGCCCGTCGGCCCCACCGAGAAGGTGCACGCCGCCTGGCGCCTGCACTACGGCCTCACCCGGCGCGCCCTGGCCCGCGCCTACTACCAGGGCTGGGACATGCACCCCGGCCACATCCCGACCCGGTACGCGGCCGTCTTCGCCTTCTACCGCGAGGGCTACGAGCAGGCCGCCGCCCGTCTCGCCCGCTACGCCAACCGCACCGGCGGCGACGTCATGGACGAGCCCGCCACCGCCAAGGCCCTCAGCGGCTACCTGCTGCGCGGCCTGGACTGCGGCGCCCTCGACATCGGCGAGGTCGCCCGGCTGACCGGCCTGACCCGTGCCGACCTGGAGAGCTTCGCGACGCCCAGGCGGGCGGACCTGACGGCCTCTGCCTGACGGCCTGCCTCCCGCGGTCGTGGAGGCACGTACCGGCCCTGTCACAGCCGTCACCGCCGGCTGTCGTCGTCATCGCCGCCCCGTACTCTGTACGCCACGTACTGACGTGTCGGTGGATCCAATGGGGTCTCAGGAACGGGGCAGCGGTGTCAACGGGGGAGCACGGGCAGACCGAGGGAGCCGGCCGGCTGCTGGCGGGCCGCTATCGCGTCACGGCCCAGCTGGGACGCGGCGGCATGGGCGTCGTCTGGAAGGCCGTCGACGAGGTCCTCGGCCGCGAGGTCGCCGTCAAGGAACTGCGCACCTACACCGACGTGGCCGGCCCCGAACTGGCCGCTCTGCGGCTGCGGATGCAGCGCGAGGCACGTGCGGCGGCCCGGGTGCGCCACTCCGGCGTCATCGCCGTGCACGACATCGCGGAGATCGACGGCCGGCCGCTCATCGTCATGGAACTGGTCGACGGGCCGTCCCTGGACGACGTCCTGCGCGAACGCGGCACGCTCGACCCGGGCGAGGCGGCCGGGATCGGCGCCAAGGTCATGGACGCGCTGTCCGCCGCCCACCAGGTGGGTGTCCTGCACCGAGACGTGAAGCCCGGCAACATCCTGCTCGACCGCTCGGGCCGGGTCGTCCTCACCGACTTCGGCATCGCCACCATGGACGACCCGGGCGACGGTTCGGCCACCCACCTGACCCGCAGCGGCGAACTCGTCGGCTCCCTCGACTACCTGGCCCCCGAGCGTGCCCAGGGCTCCGACCCGGGCCCCGCCTCCGACATCTGGGCCCTGGGCGCCACGCTGTACGCGGCCGTCGAGGGGGCCTCGCCCTTCCGCCGTACGTCCACGTTCTCGACGCTCACGGCGATCGTCACCGAGCCGCTGCCGGAGCCCGCGCGAGCCGGCGCTCTCGGCCCCGTCCTCCAGCAGTTGATGGACAAGCGTCCCGAGGCCCGCCCGGAGGCCGACCGGGCCCGAGAGCTGCTCCAGTCGGTGGCGGACTCGGGCGGTACGGACACGCCGACCTCTCCGCTGCGCGACCCCGCGGCGTCGCCCTCGCCCCCGCGCCCGGAGACGGAGCGCAGTGTTCCGGCGGTACCGCCGGGGTTCGGACCACCGCAGCAGGTACGGCCGGGCACCGCCGGGCCTGACGAGGCCCCGGGCACCCCCGGCCCCGGGACGCCGGCGGCTTTCGGAGCCGGCGCACCTGCCGGGGCGGCCGGATCAGGGTCCGGCCCGTACGGCTCGGGACCCGGCCCGCACGGCTTCGGGCCGTCCGACCCGGAGAACACCGCCCCCGGCGCCTCCGCCCCCACGGGTCCGGTGAACTCCGGCCGCCCGCCCCGCCGTAGGTCCCGTGCCCTGCTCGCCGCCGCGGCCGCCACCGTGGTCATCGCCGCCGCCGGTGTCACGGCCGCCGTCCTCAGCGACTCCGGTGACAAGGCGGCGGGCGCCCGGCCCGACGCCGCCCGTGCGGATGCCGCGGCCTCCTCCGAGCCGGGGCGCACCGACGACGGCTCGAACGCTCCCCGGCCCACACAGCAGGGCGACGAGAAGGGCAAGGCCCCGTCCGAGAAGCCCGGCGACAAGAAGGACCCCGAGCCCACCGGCCGGGCGGCCACCCCGGCCCCCGCCGAGTCCTCCGGCGGCGCGACCGGAGGGACACCGGGCACCTCAGGAGGCAGCGACACCGGAGGCGGTGCCGGCAATGGCGGGACGGGCGGCGGTTCGGCAACCCCCGCTCCCGAACCGGCCTGCCACGCCATCGGCGGCGGCAAGTACAACTGCCAGGTCTGGAAGACCGCCGACTCCTACACCGCCTCCGGCACCAAGGTCGGAATCCTCAACGCGGGCACCAACTACTTCTACTGCCAGCAGAACCTGGGCCGCCGCGAGACGGACGGCCGGTGGACCAACGTCTGGTGGGCGAAGACCGACGACGACAGCGGCAACACGGACGTCTGGGTCAGCGACGTCTACGTCAAGGGCGGGGACAACGACGCGCCGGTCCCCGGGCTCCCGGTCTGCTGAGACCCCGTCGCCCCGGAGCCGACGTACCGCTCCAGGCCGGAGGCGGTCACCAGCTTCTCCTCGATGAACAGCCGTGTGCCCCGCTCGCACAACCGCCGGTCACCCCGGGCCCGCGCGCTGAACTCCTCGGGCACGACGCCGAAGAGCTCCCTGAACCGCGGCAGGCCGGAGAGCAGCTCGGTGAGCAGCGCCCGCTGGCCCGGGTGGGTGCGCGGCGCGCCGGTGCCGTCGTGCAGGACCCCGTGCCGGTTGACGTACGCGTACGCGCCCGGCAGCCGGGTGCCGTCCGCGAGGTCGATCCGCACATCGGGCGCGGGCAGCCAGGCACGGTTGAAGTTGCCGCTCGGCACGGGCGCGCCCTCGCTCGCGTCGATCACCGCGAGCTGCTCGTCGTCGAGCCAGAGGACGAACAGCTCCCGCACGGTGTCCGGGGCGCTGACGGGTGAGGCGGACATGTACCCCATGCGGCTCACATGCGCCGAGACGCCCGCGTCGACACCCCGCACCCGGGTCTTCACCATCGGGAGCGGGGACATGATCCCGAACTCGGCCATCTTGTGCCGCAGTTGTCCCGGACAGGCGTTGGAGCCGATGGCGAGGACCGGCGTGCGGTCCTCGTACACCAGCCGTTCCAGCGGCAGGAAACGGTCCCCGTCGAGGAGCCCGGAGTCGGCCGGCCACGCGCCCGGATACAGCAGCGGATGCTCGCGCGGCGCCTCGGCCAGGCCGAGTGCCCGCAGCGTGCGATCGGTGGGGTGATCCATGGGCCGCCTCAGTCCGCCGGTGGCAGCTCGCCGGAGCCGCGGGTGATCAGCCGGGTCGGCAGCTCGATGCGCTCGGGGGTGAGTTGGGTGCCGTCAAGCTGCCGGAAGAGACGTTCCGCCGCGGTGCGGCCGATGTCCGCCGCGTCCTGGGCGACGACCGTGACACCCGGCTGGAGCAGGTCGGCCAGCTCGATGTCGTCGAAGCCGACCAGGGCGACACGGCGGGCGTGCCCGGCGAGCACGCGGATCACGGTGACCGTCACCCGGTTGTTGGCCGCGAAGATCGCGGTGACCGGGTCCGGGCCGGACAGCATGTCCCCGGCCGCCCTGCGGACCCGCTCGGGGTCGGTGACGCCGAGGGACATCCAGGAGTCCGCCACCGGTATGCCCGCGTCCTCCATCGCGGCCCGGTAGCCGCGCAGCCGCTCGGCGGCGGTGTGGATGCGGGGCATGTCGCCGATGAAGCCGATCCGGCGGTGCCCGTGCGCGATGAGATGCGCGACGCCGTCGCGGGCGCCGCCGAAGTTGTCCGACAGGACCACGTCGGCGTCGATGTACCCGGCCGGCCGGTCCACGAACACCGTGGCGACACCCGCCTTGAGCTCCGGCTCCAGATACCGGTGGTCGTCACCGGCCGGGATCACCACCAGCCCGTCCACCCGCCGCGCGCACAGGGCCAGCACCAGCTCCTGCTCGCGTTCCGGGTCCTCCGCGCTGGAGCCGTTGATGAGCAGGGCGCCGTGCGCGCGGGCCACCTCCTCCACCGAGCGGCTCAGCGGCCCGTAGAACGGGTCCGCGAGGTCCTCCAGGACCAGTCCGATGCTGGCCGTACGGCCCTTGCGCAGCACCCGCGCGCTGTCGTTGCGGCGGAAACCGAGGGCGTCGATCGCCTCCTGGACCCGTCGCTCCGTCTCCGGGGTGACCCCCGGCTCCCCGTTCACCACCCGGGACACCGTCTTGAGCCCGACTCCGGCGCGTGCGGCGACGTCCTTCATGGTCGGCCGGGTGCCGTAGCGCGTTGCGGATCGGAGGGGGGTCTGGGGCACGGTGTGCTGTCCTGTCCTGTCGTCCACGGGGGTGCGTAGGTCCTGGGTTTGTATGAGGATGTGGCGTCGAGCATAGAGCCTGGACAACGTTGTCAGGCTCGGGGGAGACTGTCCACCGCAATCTCCGGCCCGCGCACCTGTGCGGGACCGGTCCAGCGCTTGCCCTGCCCGATGTTTTTCTCGGCGTTTTTCTCATGGTTGACGGGGAGATCCGACACTGATGCACACCGACCTCGTGGCCGCGCTCGACATCGGCGGCACCAAGATCGCCGGCGCTCTGGTGGACGGCCACGGCCGGATCCTGGTCCGCGCCCAGCGGGCGACGCCCGCCCGGGAGGACGGCGACACCGTGATGCGGGCCGTGGAGGAGGTGCTCGGCGAACTCACCGTGTCTCCGCTGTGGGAGCGCGCCACGGCCGTGGGCATCGGCAGCGCCGGGCCCGTGGACGCCTCGGCGGGGACGGTGAGCCCGGTGAACGTGCCCGGCTGGCGCGGCTACCCGCTCGTCGGGCGTGTCCGGGCGGCGGCCGGGGATCTGCCCGTCGAGCTGATCGGCGACGGTGTGGCGATCACGGCGGCCGAACACTGGCAGGGCGCCGCCCGCGGCCATGACAACGCGCTGTGCATGGTCGTCTCCACGGGTGTCGGCGGCGGCCTGGTGCTCGGCGGCCGGCTGCACCCCGGGCCGACCGGCAACGCCGGCCACATCGGTCACATCAGCGTGGACCTCGACGGCGATCTGTGCCCGTGCGGCTCGCACGGCTGCGTCGAGCGCATCGCGAGCGGTCCCAACATCGCCCGGCGCGCCCTGGAGAACGGCTGGCGGCCGGGTCCAGACGGTGACACCTCCGCGGCCGCGGTGGCCGCCGCCGCCCGTTCCGGCGACCCGGTCGCCGTCGCCTCCTTCGCCCGTGCCGCCCAGGCCCTGGCCGCCGGGATCGCCGCCACGGCGACCCTCGTGGAGATCGACATAGCGGTGATCGGCGGGGGGGTGGGCAAGGCGGGCGAGGTCCTCTTCACCCCTCTGCGCAAGGCTCTGAGCGCCTACGCAACCCTGTCCTTCGTCCGGCAGCTGACCGTGGCACCGGCCCAAATGGGCACCGACGCCGGCCTGGTGGGGGCAGCGGCGGCGGCGCTCGCGAAGCGGACGGACGCGGCCGCGGCGGGGGTGTGAGACCGGGCAGGAACGCTCAGGCGGTCCCGATGTGAGTGCCGGGATGCTGTTCTTCGGGCTGTTCTTCATGGGCGGGTGGGCAGCGGCTCTCGGGGCGCTGGTGTTCGCCGTCGTCACGCTGGTGCGGGTCAGGCGGAGGGAATGGATACGCCGCCAAGGACACCCCGCGGTACGGCTGCTGCTGCCGGCGCCCGCGTTCCTGCGCTGCGACGTGGCGCTCGCCGTGACGGCCCTCCTGGCCGACCTGTGGCTCGTGTCGGCGGCCATCGTGCTGGGGACGGAGGGCATCTTCACCGAGGACTGGATGGGCTACCCAGGCATGGTCGATTCCACCGGGCGGGGATACCAGGCCGCGGTCGTGAGCGCGCTGCGCTCCACCGCGTGGTGGACCTTCGGGATCGCGGTGCTCGGCCGCTGCTGGATCACAGCTGGCGTGCAGGTGTGCCTCCTGCCGCTCGCGGCATGGTGGATCGGAACGTTCGACACGTACTTCACCTGACAGGCCCCGGGCCGGGATACCGGCTCTTCCGCCGAAATCGACCGAATGTCCGTGCGATGTGGCACGATCCGGCATGTGAGCAGCAGACCCACCTCGGCGCAGCGCCTGCGTGACCTCGCGCGCCTGCGCCGGGTCAAGGACCGGATCGACCGGGAGTACGCACAGCCGCTGGACGTGGAGGCGCTGGCCCGGGGCGTGCACATGTCGGCCGGGCATCTCAGCCGCGAGTTCCGGCAGGCGTACGGCGAGTCGCCGTACAGCTACCTCATGACGCGGCGCATCGAGCGTGCGATGGCCCTGCTGCGCCGTGGCGACCGCAGTGTCACCGAGGTGTGCTTCGAGGTCGGTTGCTCGTCGCTGGGCACCTTCAGCACCCGCTTCACGGAGCTGGTCGGCATGCCGCCCAGCGCCTACCGGCGCGAGGCGGCACGGGCGACCGCGGGGATCCCGTCGTGCGTGGCGAAGCAGGTCACCAGACCGGTCAGGAATCGAGAAGCGCCCGCCCCGGGCCGAAACTAGCGTGGTGGCCATGGACCTCAACATTCACGCCAGTTTCCTGCCGCACGACGACCCGGACGCCGCTCTGGCGTTCTACCGCGACACGCTCGGCTTCGAAGTCCGCAACGACGTCGGGTACGAGGGCATGCGCTGGATCACGGTCGGCCCCGTCGGGCAGCCCGGCACCAACATCGTCCTGCATCCGCCGGCCGCCGACCCAGGCATCACCGAGGACGAGGGCCGCACCATCGCCGAGATGATGGCCAAGGGCACCTACGCGAGCATCGTCCTGGCCACCACCGACGTCGACGGCGCCTTCGAGCGGCTCCAGGCGGGCGACGCCGAGGTGGTCCAGGAGCCGGTGGACCAGCCGTACGGCGTCCGCGACTGTGCCTTCCGCGACCCCGCGGGCAACATGATCCGCATCCAGCAGCTGAAGCCGTGACGCCGTAGCGGCGGCCCGCCCCCCCCGAGCCCATCCCCCGCACCGCACCCCCGGGTTCGGTGCGGGGAAAGAACGTCCGAGCGACAGATGGAGACACGATGAGCAAGGCCACGACGACGGACAGACGGTCGCCCGGGCCGCACGCTGCCGACAGCCATGACGTGATCCGCGTGCACGGTGCGCGCGAGAACAACCTCAAGGACGTCAGCATCGAGATTCCGAAGCGCAGGCTCACGGTGTTCACGGGCGTCTCCGGCTCGGGCAAGAGCTCGCTGGTGTTCGACACGATCGCCGCGGAGTCGCAGCGGCTGATCAACGAGACCTACAGCGCCTTCCTGCAGGGCTTCATGCCGAACCTCGCCCGGCCCGAGGTGGACGTGCTCGACGGGCTGACCACCGCGATCACCGTCGACCAGCAGCGCATGGGGTCCGACCCGCGCTCCACCGTCGGCACCGCCACCGACGCCAACGCGATGCTGCGGATCCTCTTCAGCCGGCTCGGCACGCCGCACATCGGCCCGCCCGGCGCGTTCTCCTTCAATGTCGCCTCGGTCTCGGCGAGCGGCGGGATCACGGTCGACCGGGGTACCGACAAGACCAAGACGCAGAAGGTGACCTTCAGCCGCACCGGCGGCATGTGCACGCACTGCGAGGGCCGGGGCAAGGTCTCCGACATCGACCTCACCCAGCTCTTCGACGACTCCAAGTCGCTCTCCGAGGACCCGTTCACCATCCCCACCTACACCGGGGACGGCTGGGTGGTGCGGGTCATCGCCGAGTCGGGCTTCTTCGACAAGGAGAAGCCGATCCGCGAGTACACCAAGAAGGAGCGGCACGACTTCCTGTACCGCGAGCCGACCAAGGTGAAGATCAACGGCGTCAACCTCACCTACGAGGGGCTGATCCCGAAGATCCAGAAGACGTTCCTCGCCAAGGACCGCGAGTCGATGCAGCCGCACATCCGCGCCTTCGTGGACCGGGCGGTCACCTTCACCGAGTGCCCCGAGTGCGACGGCACCCGGCTCAGCGAACTGGTCCGCTCCTCGAGGATCGGCAAGGTCAACATCGCCGACGCGTGTGCGATGGAGATCCGCGACCTGGCCGAATGGGTCCGCGGGATCGACGATCCCTCGGTGGCTCCGCTGCTCGCCAAGCTCCGGCACACCCTGGACTCGTTCGTGGAGATCGGCCTCGGCTATCTCTCGCTCGACCGGGCCTCGGGCACGCTCTCCGGCGGCGAGGCGCAGCGCACCAAGATGATCCGGCACCTCGGCTCCTCGCTCACCGACGTCACCTACGTCTTCGACGAGCCGACCATCGGACTGCACCCCCATGACATCCAGCGGATGAACAACCTGTTGCTGCGGCTGCGCGACAAGGGCAACACCGTGCTCGTCGTGGAGCACAAGCCGGAGACGATCGCCATCGCCGACCATGTCGTGGACCTCGGCCCCGGCGCCGGCACGGCGGGCGGCACCGTCTGTTTCGAGGGCACCCTGGAGGGGCTGCACAAGAGCGGGACCGTCACCGGCCGTCATCTCGGCGACCGGGCGGCGTTGAAGGAGGCGGTCCGCAAGCCCACCGGCACCCTCGCGATCCGCGGCGCGACCGCGAACAACCTCCGACACGTCGACGTCGACATCCCGCTCGGCGTGCTCACCGTCGTCACCGGCGTCGCCGGCTCCGGCAAGAGTTCGCTCGTGCACGGTTCGATCCCCACCGAGGAAGGCGTGGTGTCGATCGACCAGACCGCGATCCGCGGCTCCCGGCGCAGCAACCCGGCGACCTACACCGGCCTCGCCGACCCGATCCGCAAGGCCTTCGCCAAGGCCAACGGGGTGAAGCCGGCGCTCTTCAGTGCCAACTCCGAGGGCGCCTGCCCCACCTGCAACGGCGCCGGTGTCATCTACACCGACCTGGCGATCATGCAGAGCGTCGCCACCCCCTGTGAGGTGTGCGAGGGCAAACGGTTCGAGGCGTCGGTGCTGGAGTACCGCTTCGGCGGCCGCGACATCAGCGAGGTGCTCGCGATGTCCGTGGCCGAGGCGGAGAAGTTCTTCGGCGCCGGTGAGGCGCGCACCCCCGCGGCCCACCGGATCATCGAGCGGATGGCGGACGTCGGGCTCGGCTACCTCACCCTCGGCCAGCCGCTCACCACGCTCTCCGGCGGCGAGCGGCAGCGGCTCAAGCTGGCCACGCACATGGGCGACAAGGGCGGCGTCTACGTCCTCGACGAGCCCACCACCGGCCTCCACCTCGCCGACGTGGAGCAGCTGCTCGGGCTGCTCGACCGGCTCGTCGACGCCGGCAAGTCGGTCATCGTCATCGAGCACCACCAGGCGGTCATGGCGCACGCCGACTGGATCATCGACCTCGGCCCGGGCGCCGGACACGACGGCGGCCGGATCGTCTTCGAGGGCACCCCGGCCGCACTCGTCGAGGCCCGCTCCACCCTGACCGGGGAGCACCTCGCGGACTACGTGGGCGCCTCGGAACAGGCACAACGGGTCGGCTGAACGGCCCACCCCGGCGCGCGCCCGGCGCCGTCCCCGCGCACCCTGGTGCCATGGCGTCCGTGAAACCCGTCGTGGTCTACCCGCCAGCCGCGGACGGTGGCCGGCGGGTCCGTGTGGACGACCAGTTCCTCGGGATCGCGTACGGGCTGCTGGACGTCGCCGAGTTTCTGCGGCGGGCGGGGATCGAGGACGCGGACGAGACGTATGCGGCGTCGTCGGGGCTGATCGAATGGCGCGGCGGCGGACCCGGGACCTGGAACACCGGTCCCGAATGAGGCCGTCGCGTCCCCCGAACGGCCCAGTGGCGTGACCCCGGAGCGGGTCGGGCCGTTGTGTCGGTCATGAAGAAGCGCAGCATGCTCGCCATCGCCTCCCTGGCCACCGGCTTCGTCGTCGCGGCGGTCACCCCGTCGCACGCTGTCGGAGAGAAGCTCCCCGGGATCAACGTGGACGAGACCCTCAACACGCTCAACCAGGCCGTCGGCAAGGACGGCCTGTCCGTGGCCGGGAAGGACGGCCTCCAGAAGAAGGGCGCCCAGAAGAAGGCTGCCCAGAAGAAGGGCGTTCACAAGAAGAAGGGCTGACGAGCCGCTCCGGTCTCGGCCCACGGCGCCGGCGCTCCCCGCGTGAGGGGGGCGCCGGCGCCGTCGTCATGCGCCCTCAACTGGGGCTGGCGTGACCCCCCGGCCCTGCGGCTCGGCGGGCCTGGAGTATCTCGCGGTGGCCCGCGGCGAGTTGGACGCCACCGCGTTCAGCTGGGA
>NZ_JBSHKH010000065.1:0-44449 GCF_053643595.1 Streptomyces sp. NPDC055506
GGGCCGACTGGCGGAAGCACTCGTGCTGTACCGGAAAGAGGCCGACGCCGGTGGACGGGACGCGGTGGCACATGTCGCCGCCCTGCACGAGGAACTGGGGAGACCCTCGGAGGCCCTCGCCTGGTACCGGCGTGCGGCGGAAGGAGGTGATCCGGAGGTTTTCCCGCAGATCGCTCGCCTGATGACGGCAGCCGAGGGGCCGGGCGATTCCGCTCTGCAGCAGTTCCCGGGCCTGCTGGGTCAGGTCACCCAGGCGCAGGGCGAGGCGGGTCAGGGCCTCGTAGAGCAGGTGGACTGCCCGCAGGTGTTCCAGGCGCGGGGCCAGGGCCGAGAGTGCGATGGCCGCGGCCACGCCCGCCCAGGCCACCGGGCCGAGCGGGGTGCAGCCGAAGAAGTGGCTGACGCCGGGGGTCTGGACGAGCGCGGCGAGTACGGCGGCCGAGCCGAGGGCCGTCACCCACACCAGCGTGCTGTGGCGGCGGCCGGCGAGGGTCTGCACGAGCTGGGCGCCGACGACACCGCACAGGGCCATGGTGGTGGACCGGCGTTCGGTGCCCGGGGTGAGGCGGCCGATGAGATACGCCGTGACCGCGCCGAGGCAGGTGGTGATGCCCCGGCGCCGGATGGAGCGCAGCAGCGGGGCGCCGAGGACGTCGAGGCTCATCGGGCCGGTCGCGGCGTGCTCCGCCGTCGAGGGGTCATCGCTCGGCGTGACCGCCACGGCCATGGCCGGGAACATGTCGGTGAGCAGGTTGACCAGCAGCAGCTGACGTGTCGACAGGGGCGAGGCACCGGCCAGCAGGGTGCCGAGGACGCTGAAGCCGACCTCGCCGGCGTTGCCTCCGATGAGGATGCTCACCGCGTCGGCGACGCTGCGCCACAGGGCACGGCCCTCGGCGACCGCGTCGACGAGTACGGACAGGTCGCCCGTGGTGAGCACGAGGTCGGCGGCGTTGCGGGCGGCCGCGGAGCCGCGGGACTCGACGCCGACCCCGACGTCGGCGGCGCGGATGGCGGCGGCGTCGTTGGCACCGTCGCCGGCCATCGCCACCACCCGTCCGGCCTGTTGCAGGGCCTCGACGACGTGCAGCTTCTGCTCGGGTGCGACCCGGGCGATGACGCCCGCGCCGTGCAGCACCCGGACACGCTCGCGGCGTTCCATGGCCACGAGTTCGTCGCCGGTCACCGCCTCGGTCTCCTCCGGCCAGCCCAGTTGCAGGGCGATGGCGCGGGCGGTCTCGGGGTGGTCACCGGTGAGCATGACGGGCAGGATGCCGGAGCGGCGGAGTTCCGCGAGCAGGGCGTGCGAGGTGTCGCGCGGGACGTCGGCGAGGGCGACGAAACCGCTGAACTCCAGGTCCGCGAGCGGTGCGTCGAGTTCGGCCTCGGCGTCATCGGCCCGGCAGGGGCGCCGGGCGACGGCGAGGACGCGCAGCCCCTTTCCCGCCAGCTCGTGGGCGGTGTCGGTCGCGTGGCCGGGGAGGTCCCGGCAGGCGGGCAGGATCGTCTCCGGGGCGCCCTTGACGACGAGGAGTTCACCGAAGTCCGGGTCGCCGTCGCGGCCGACCGCCGCGGCGTAGCCCCGCCGTGTCTCGAAGGGCAGCTCGCCGGTCGGGGCCCAGCCCTCGTCGGGCGGGGCGACGTCGAGGACGGCCTCGTCGGTGGCGTGCGCGACCCGGCGGCCCTCTCCGGTCTCCTCCTGCGGGCAGGCGCGCGCGGCCAGGCGCACGACCGGCAGGGCCTGTTCGGTGCCGGTCTCGACGACGGTGCCGTCGGCGGTGGCGACGCGGACCAGGCGCAGTCTGTTCTCGGTGAGGGTGCCGGTCTTGTCGAAGCAGACGGTGTCGACCCGCCCGAGCGCCTCCAGGGTGCGCGGGGTGCGGACCAGGACGCCGCGCCGGGACAGCCGCCGGGCGGCCGCCATCTGCGCGACCGTGGCGACGAGCGGGAGTCCTTCCGGAACGGCGGCGACGGCGACCGCGACACCGCCGCTGACGGCGCGTCGTACGGGGCTGCCGCGCAGCAGGGACAGTCCGGTCACGGCGGCGCCGCCCGTGAACGTCACCGGCAGCGCCTTGCGGGTCAGTTCCTGCAGCCGGGCCTGGACGCCTGCGGGCGGCGGGGTGCGGGCGGCGAGGGTGACTGCGCGGCCCGCCTCGGTCTGGTCGCCGGTGTCGACGACGAGGGCGGTGGCGCGTCCGGCCACGACGGTCGTGCCCTCGAACACCATGCAGGTGCGCTGTGCCACCGGCAGTCCGGGCGTGGCGTCGACGGCCTTGGTCACCGGCAGGGACTCGCCGGTGAGTGCGGACTCGTCGACCTCGAGGCCGTCGACCTCCAGCAGCCGGGCGTCGGCGGGTACGACGTCGCCTGCGTCGAGGCTGATCTCGTCGCCGGGCCGCAGCCGGGCGGCGTCGACGGTGACGGTGCGCCGATGCCTGTCCTGCATGCGGGCCTTGGGCTGCTGCCGGGCGGCCAGCCGGGCCAGTGCCTGTTCGGCGCGCAGCCGCTGGAGTCCGCCCGTCACGGCGTTGAGGTCCATGGCGCCCACGACCAGCAGGGCGTCGACGAGCGAGCCGAGCAGCGCGGAGGCGACGGCACCCGTGGCCAGGACGGGGGTGAGCGGATCGTCGAGTTCGCGGCGTACGGCACCGGCCGCCTGCCACGTCCAGCGGGCGGGGGTCACGGCCGGGTGGCGGCTCAGGCGTCCGGCCTGCTGTCGCGAGCGGTCGGCGAGCAGGGCGAGTCCGCGGGGCTCGTCGTCGCGCCCGGTGCGTCCCAGTCGGTCGCGGGCCTCGTGGGGCTCCAGGGCGTGCCAGGGGATGTGCAGTCGTGGCGGGGGCGGGGTGGCGCGGGCCACCCGGACGGCCGCGAGCCAGCCATTGAGCAGGGCGTAGGCGGCGGCGATGTTGACGGGGGCGTGCCGGGTGAGGGGCCACATGCCGAGTCGGCCCGGGCGCTGTCCGCCGCGGGCGACCAGGAGCCCGGACAGGGCGGCGCCCGCGCGGGCCAGGGTCTGGGACCGGCGTCCGACGCGCCGGGCCGCGGGGATCGCCGTGAGCAGCCGCCAGACGTCGGCGAGGCCGCCCGGGGCCAGGGCGTCGACGCCCCAGGAGACGGCGGCCCGTCCGTCGGTGAGGGCGATCGCCACGTCGCCCGCCGGCAGACCTTCCGCCACGTGTCCGTCGCCGGACGCCCTGAGGCGGGCGACGGTCACCACCACGTGCCCGTCCCGCTGCAGGGCCCGCACGACGTCGCCGAACGGTTTCGCGCCCGGGGCGACCTCGTCGGCGAGCCGGGTGATGTCCTTCAGGTCGGAGCCGCCGGCGATCACGACATGCAGTCCCGCCCTGCGGGCGGCGTCCAGGACGGCCTCGGCGAAGGGGTGGACCGGGTCGTCGGGCAGCCCGTCGCCGTCGTCCTCGGTGTCCTCCCGCCGGCTGCGCAGGGCGTCGGCGTGCAGGACCAGGGCGTCGGCGATCTCCAGCTGCCGCAGGCGCTCCCCGTTGCGCAGGAGGATCCCGGCGTGAGCGAGGAAGGTGCCGAGCGTCGCGCCGAAGGCGGCCGGTCCGTACCGGGCCGCCTTCGGGGATCCCGCGAGGACCGCTTCGGCCGCGTCGCTCGCCCTGTGCGTGACGAGGAGGGTGGCGGCGGCGCCGGCGACGCTGCCCGTGCTGGCGTGGGAGGCGTACTCCGCGGCGGGCGTCACCTTGAGCGGCGGCCGGGTGTCCGGGGGGCAGGGCAGGCTGGTGCGCCGTTCCTGGACGATGTCGTCGTGCAGTGCCTCGAAGGCCGCGGCCCTGGCCACGGCCTCCGTCAGCTGGGTGCCGCGCAGGGCGCCGTCGAGCAGGAGCGCCAGCGGGGTCTGGCCGGCGCCGTGTGCGGCGGCGTTGGCGGCGGCGAGGACGAGTTCCATGCCGGGGCTGCCGAAGCGGTCACGGAGCAGGGCGCGGAAGCGGGGGTTCTCGCGCAGCAGGGTGACGGTGGCGGTGATGATGCGTGAGGTGGGCGGCAGGCGCAGGGACCGGCCGACCAGGGCGCCTGCCGCGCCGGCGGCGTCCAGCAGGATCGCCGCCGCGGTGACGCGTACCTCGGTGGGGTCGCCTGGGTGGCTGGTGTCCCGGGCAGTCGGGTCGGCGCCCTCGTCCAGGCCGAAGCGGGCCGCCAGTTCGGTGGCGCGCTCGGTGACCCGGTCGGTGGCGGCCTCCTCGGCCAGGGTGATCACCATGCGGGACAGTCCCTCGTCCCAGTACGCCATGAGGACGTCCGGGTGGTCGAGCAGTTCCCCGGCCAGCTCGCGGGCGAGCGTGCCGGCCTCGCCGTCGGAGCTCCGCAGGGCGAGGTGGAGGTGCTGCCCGGCCTTCCAGTGCTGCCCCCCGGTCAGGGCGTTGCGCGCGACGTTGCGCGCGCGTCGCGTGGTGTCGTAGACGGACGTCACGCCCTGGGCGGTGTTACGGACGGCCCCTGCGGCCGCCCCTGCCACGGCCCCGACGAGCGGGGCGACGTCGAAGCGTGTGAGCATCTGCCGCTGTCCCGACTCAGCCGGCGGACCGGCTGTCGTGTCCCTGCGGGTGAGCGTGTTCCCGGTCCGGCTCCTCGCCGTGCGCCTCGTGGTGCGCGGTGGCTTCGGCGACCTGCTTCAGCGCGGAGGCGGTGGCGGTGTCGCCCACCTTGGCGGGCTGTTCGTGAACGTGGTGTTCGGGCCGGTCGTGCCGGTAGTGGGACGCGGCGAGCCTGCCGCCGGGGCCGTACGCGGAGGTGTCCTGGTCCTCCGGCGTGTCCCTGGCAACGGTGCCCTCGCGGCGTTCGCCGGCCCGGGCGGTCCGCGTGCCGCCGTTCGGTGACGCGCCGTCGGGTTCCTGTCCGGGCCGGGGCCGGGTCAGCCAGGCGACGGCGGCGCCGGTCAGGGCCACCGGCCACTCCACCACTCCGGCCACACCGAGCACACCGGCACCGGCGTAGACGGCCATCCGGCGGCCGCGCGGCGACACCGCGCCGACCCTGTCCAGGGCTCCTCCGGCCACCTTCCCCACCTGTTCGGCACCCGGCAGATGCCTCAGGCCCGAGACCACGGCCCGCAACGGCTGCGGAAGATCAGACGAACGTGATGTCTCCTGGTTCATGCCGACCTCCACAGGTGCGTTTTTTATCCGTCTTCAACCGGTTTTCCAGCTTCTTGCCCCATATTCCGTCGTCGACGGTGTGAGCGCTTGTCTTGTTCGGCCGGAGCAGCGAGTCGCAGCCTTCCGTGTCGGCACAGGCGCGCTGGGTACTCAGAGCGGGCACGCGGGCCCTTGCGGCAGCGGAGTGTCCGGTTCGGCGAATGGAGTGGTCATGACGGAGAACGGTGATGACGCGACGCTCGTCCGGCGGCCGGGGATACCCGACCTCCGACTGGCACCGGACCGGACCGAGCCCGCGCCGCCCCAGGACCCGCAGGCCGGCGAGCCCCCGCACGAACTGCCCCTGGACCGCAACCAGGCGATTCTGGAGGCGGCCAAGCAGGTCGGTTCCCTGCTGAAGCGGAAGGGGCATCTCTTCGCGCTGGCCGGGAGCGTGGCCGCCTACGCGCACGGAGGTGAGAAGAACCTCCAGCACGACGTCGACTTCGCCGTCCGCCCCGAGGACGCCGAGGCGGTGGCCGTCACGCTCCGGGACGCGGGACTGACCGTCTACACGCCGCCGGAGGACTGGCTGATCAAGGCCACGTGTTTCGGCCAGCCCGTCGACATCATCTTCGAGCTGGCGGACCGCCCGGTCGGCGCGGACATGCTGGAGCGGGCGGAGGAGATCTCGGTCGACTCGGTGCGCATGCCCGTGCTGGCCCCGACCGACCTGCTGTGGAGCCTGGCCGCCGCCTTCTCCGAGCACCACTGCGACTTCGGCGCCGCCCTTCCCATCGCGCGCGCCCTGCGGGAGAAGGTCGACTGGGAGCGGGTACGGCGCGAATGCGGGGACGCGCCCATGCCCGCCGCCTTCTTCTTCCTCCTGGAGCGCCTGAACGTCATCTGAAGGAGCACCCATGAGCACCCACGGTTCCCAGGACCCGGGCGGCGCGCCGTCGGCGCAGAACCTGGACTACCGCATCGCCCATCTCCAGGAGCGACTCGCCTCCGGCGAACTCGGTGAACTCGGCGTACGGGTAGAGGCCCGCGGCGGGACGGTGCTGCTCACCGGCACCGTGCCCTCGGCGCCCTGCCGCGACGAGATCCTGCGCACCGCCCTCGAGGAGCTCGCCGGGACACCGGTGCACAGCGACCTCGTGGTCACCGAGGCGTCCTCCCCCGACCACGCGGAGGAGCTCTCATGATCCGTATCGCAGCCGTCGGAGACATCCACATGGGGCCCGACAGCCAGGGTGCGCTCCGCCCCGCGTTCGACACCCTGCCCGAGTGCGCCGACCTCCTGCTGCTGGCCGGGGACCTCACCCGGCACGGCACCGTCGAGGAGGCCCGGGTGGTGGCCCGGGAGATCCAGGGCCTCGGGGTGCCGGTGGTCGCCGTCCTGGGCAATCACGACCATCACGACGACAAGCCCGACGAGGTCACGGCCGTGCTCAGGGACGCCGGCGCGCATGTCCTCGAGGGGCAGGGGACGGTCGTGCCGTGCGGCGGTGCGCGGGTCGGCGTGGCCGGCACCAAGGGGTTCGGCGGCGGCTTCGTCGGCCGCTGCGCCGGGGAGTTCGGTGAGCCGGTCATGAAGGAGTTCGTCAGGCACTCGCGCCGCTGCGCCGACGGACTGCGGGCGTCCCTGGAGCGGCTCGGCGAGGTGGGCTGTGACGCGCGGATCGCCCTGACCCACTACTCCCCCGTCCCGGACACGCTGGCCGGCGAACCGCTGGAGATCCATCCGTTCCTGGGCAGCTATCTGCTGGCCGAGGCGATCGACACGGCCGGCGCCGACCTCGCGGTGCACGGGCACGCGCACGCCGGCACGGAGCACGGCATGACGAGCGGCGGCGTACGGGTGCGCAATGTCGCCCAGCCGGTCATCGGGCGGGCGTTCCACGTCTACCACCTGCCGGTGCGTGATCACGCGACCACCGGGGCCGCCGCCGAGGCAGCGCGCTAGCCCCGCCCTCCTTCCCGACCCCCGCTCCCCCGCCGCCGGCCGACGCCGGCGGCGTTTTCCGTGTTGCGTCGCAGCTGACGCGAGTCGTTGTTCCCGTACCGCCTCTGGTGTGAACGCCCCGCAGGTCGCGCCCGCTTCAGGCATTTTGTCTGCTTAGCATGCATGCTCCGCGCTCCCCACGTCGGCGATGCCCCACGCGTCCGTCCGGGGCGCCCTGCCCCGTACGAGAGGACACCAGATGGCGCTGACGGGCCGTCGGAAAGCACCGTCCGAGCATGCCTTCTCCCCGCACGACGCCGTACTGCGCTCCGCGGCGCCGCACGTCGCCCGCCGCCGATTCCTGACCGTCACCGCGGCGGCGGCGATGCTCGCCTTCAGCACCAACCGGCCGGCCCGCGGCGCCACCGCCGCTCCGGAACTCGACGCCGCCCGGGTCTCCGACGACCCCTTCACCCTCGGCGTCGCCTCCGGTGATCCGCTGCCCGACTCGGTGCTGCTCTGGACGCGGCTGGCCCCCGAGCCGTTCACCGCGGACGGCGGCCTGGGCCAGGAGCGGGTCGCCGTCTCCTGGGAGGTGGCAACGGACGAGTGGTTCGCGCTCGTCGAGCAGCGGGGTGTCGCCACGGCGCATCCCGAGTACGCCCACAGCGTGCACGTCGACGTCAATGGCCTGAGGCCGAACAGCCACTACTACTACCGGTTCCGGGTGGGCAGCTGGATCAGTCCCACGGGCCGGACCCGTACGGCACCGGCCGCGGACAGCGCCACCGCCGGCATGCGGCTGGCCGCCGTGGCCTGCCAGGCCTACCAGGACGGCTACTACACCGCCCACCGGCATCTGGCGGAGGAGGACGTCGACGTGGTGTTCCACCTCGGCGACTACCTGTACGAGTATCCGGTGGACTCCGCCGGCGGGGCCCGCCGCTACAGCGACCGCAAGCTGCCCGACGTGTTCAACCGCGAGACGATCACCCTCGCGGACTACCGACTGCGCTACGCGCTCTACAAGAACGACCCGGACCTGCGGGCCGCACACGCCCGGCACCCGTTCCTCGTCACCTGGGACGACCACGAGACGGAGAACAACTACGCGGGCGCCTTCGACGAGAACGGCACCTCCCCGGACCAGTTCCTGGCCCGGCGCGCCGCCGCCTACCGGGCCTACTGGGAGAACCAGCCGCTGCGCGCCGAGCAGCTGCCGCAGGGCCCCGACGCCCGGCTGTACCGCCGGCTGAACTGGGGGTCACTGGCCCAGTTCGACCTGCTCGACACCCGCCAGTACCGCTCCGACCAGGCCTACGACGACCGGCCGCACGCGCCGGGCACCGAGTCGGACGACCCGGCCCGCACCATGACCGGCGCCGCCCAGGAACGCTGGCTGCTGGACGGCTGGCGGAACTCCTCCGCGCTGTGGCACGTGATGCCGCAGCAGGTGTGCTTCTCACAGCGCAAGTTCGACGTGACCGGGCCGGCCCGGGTCTCCATGGACGCCTGGGACGGCTACAGCGCCTCCCGCGACCGGGTCACGGCGGGCGCGAAGGCCGCGGGCATCGACAACTGGATGGTCCTCACCGGCGACGTCCACGTCGGGTACGCCTTCGACATCAAGGACGACTTCGACGACCCGCGGTCCCGGACGCTGGGCACGGAGTTCACCTGCACCTCCATCTCCAGCGGCGGCAACGGGACCGAGAAGCCCGACAACTGGGACACCTACCTGCGGGCCAACCCCCACATGAAGTACTACGACGGCCGGCGCGGCTACGTCCGGGTGGAGCTGGGCCGCGCGAACGCCCAGGTCGACTTCCGGACCGTCCCGTCCATCACGCAGCCCGGGGGCACCGTCTCGACGACCGCGTCCTTCGTCACGGAGGTGGGTTCGCCCGGCCTGAAGCCCGCGTGACACGCCCGGTTCCCGCAGTACCGCAGTTCCACCGTGATCGAAGGAGACACATCGCATGGTCCACAGACACGCCGTGACCGGCCGCCGGGCGGCCCTGACCGCACTCGGCGCGCTCGTCGCCACCGGGCTCCCCTCCGCCGTGGCGGCCGAGCCGGCGCCCCCCGCGGGCCCGCTGCCCTCGGCCGCCCAGACCCTCGGCGTCGACCGGCCGTCCGCTCCGGTGCTGCGTGCTCTGCAGCGCGACCTCGGGCTGACCCCGGCCCAGGCGTCCCGGCGGCTGGTCAACGAGGCGGAGGCGGGCACCCGGGCGGGGCGGCTGCGCAACGCCCTGGGCAACCGCTTCGCGGGGGCCTGGCTGCGCGGCACGACGGCACAGGAGCTCGTGGTGGCGACCACCAACACCGCTGACGTGCCCGCCATCAAGGCGCAGGGCGCCAAGGCCGCCGTCGTGAAGAAGACGCTCCGGGACCTCCAAGCGGCGAAGAAGAAGCTGGACGGGGCAGCGGCCCGTGCCAACACCCGCGACACGCCCCTGTGGTACGTCGACATCCCGGCGAACCGGGTCGTGGTGCAGGCCCGGAGCAAGGCCGCTGCCGCCGCGTTCGTCAAGGCCGCGGGCCTCGACGCCAAGAGCGTGGGCGTGACGGTGGCGGCGGACCGGCCGCGCCTCCTGGCGGACATCACCGGCGGCGATCCCTACTACATCAACGGCAGCGCTCGCTGCTCGATCGGGTTCTCCGTCACCAAGGGCCAGCAGCAGGGCTTCGCCTCGGCGGGCCACTGCGGCAAGAAGGGCGCCACGACGACCGGGTTCAACCAGGCGGAGCAGGGCACGTTCCAGGCCTCCACGTTCCCCGGCAAGGACATGTCGTGGGTGGCCGTCAACGACCAGTGGACGACCACGGCGAACGTGAAGGTCGAGGGCGAGCAGAAGGTGCAGGTCACCGGCTCGGTCCAGGCGCTCGTCGGGGCCGCCGTCTGCCGCTCCGGCTCCACCTCCGGGTGGCACTGCGGCAAGATCGAGCAGCACGACGCCAGTGTCAGCTACGCCGAGGGCAGGGTGGACGGGCTGACCCGGACGACGGTGTGCGCCGAGCCGGGCGACTCCGGCGGGCCCTACGTCGCGGGCGTCCAGGCGCAGGGCGTGACCTCCGGTGGTACGGGCGACTGCAAGAGCGGGGGCACGACGTTCTTCCAGCCGATCAACCCGCTGCTCAGCGACTTCGGCCTCACGCTGAAGACCGCGGTCGCCGAAGCCGCGGCACCGCAGGGCAATGTCGCGCAGACCTGGGCCGCCGGCCGTGTCTACGAGGCCGGCGTCACGGTGAGTCACGCCGGGGTGCGCTACCAGTGCCTGCAGACCCACCAGGCCCAGGGCCCGTGGGCACCGACCCGCACTCCGGCCCTGTGGCAGCGGGTGTGACGAGAGGTCAGGACGGTCCGGCGCCGGCGCGGCACAAGCCGTCGGCGCCGGGCCGGGCCCGCTACGCCCCCGTCAGCAGCGCGTAGGAGGATGCCAGGAACGGGTCGTGGCCGCGGAAGCGGCGGGTGCACACGGCGGCGAGGGCCGTGCCGGTGTCGGGGCAGAAGCCCAGGAACGCCTGCTGGCCGAGGGTCGCCCCGCTGTGGAAGTACATCGGTCCGCCGTCGGCCGGGTGACGGAACCAGGCGGTGGTGTGGACGTGCCGGTGTCCGATGCCCCGGCGGAGCACGGGTCGGCGCACCTCGCGCAGGGCCGCGGTCAGTTGTGGTGATGGGCCGGTCGGGTCCAGATGGGCCTCGAGGAAGGTGAGCAGGTCGTGCGGCGTGGCCCGTACGGCACCCGCGGCCTGGAAGCCCCCGGCGTCGAAGGCGGGCACGGGTGACCGGCCGTCCCTGCCGTGCCCGAGCGCGTCGAACCCGGAGTCGTCCGCGCGCAGCGTCGTGCCGTCCAGGCCGAGCGGGTGCAGGACCTGGCCGGTGAGCAGGTCCTCCCACGGTGTGCCGGTCGCGGCGGCGAGCGCGTGTCCGAGCACGGCGACGCCGAAGTTGGAGTAGCGCCACCGGGTGCCCGGGCGGTGGCGCGGACCGTGACGCAGGAAGGCGTCGACGACCCGGGCGGCCGGGAAGCGGCCGTAGGGATTGGTGTGCCAGGCGGGCAGGGCGCGGAGGAAGAAGCCGGGCGGCAGGGCGGGCAGTCCGGAGGTGTGGGTGATCAGATGGGAGAGCGTCACCGGGTGGGCACCGGCCGGCCGCCCCCGGTCCAGGAAGGCGATGGCCGGCTCACCGCCGGACAGTCTTCCGCTGTGGATCAGCCGGGCCAGCAGCAGCCCGGTGAACGTCTTGGCGGCCGAGCCGATCTCGTACCGCAGCTCCTCCCGGGGAAGCGGCGGAGGCGGGGCGGTGCCGCCGCTCAGGACGATGCGGCGGCCGTGCCGTGAGAGGGCGAAGACGACGTCCGGCGCGTCGGCCGCGGTGACGGCGTCCGCCAGCCGCGCGCCGAGCGACCCGTCGTCCGGGGCTGGGCGAACGGCCACGGGTGTGACAGGAGGGGAATCGCGTGGTTCGTCCTGCCACGCGGCGTGCCGGCGGGTCGTCACGAGGCGTGTGCCAGTCGGGACAGGGAGCGGGACGTGGCCAGTACGGAGGCGTAGGCGGCGACCAGGGTCGGGTGGTAGACGATGTCGAACACCTCGTCGGGGTCGCCCTCGGGCATCGTCCGCAGGGCCGGCATGGCCCCGTCGGGCTGTTGTGCGGCGGCGAAGCCCTCCCAGGCGCGTTCGTCCAGGGTGGGGCGGGGCAGGCAGGCGTCGACCACCAGCAGTTCGCCCAGCAGGTCCCAGCGCTCGAGGTCCAGCCAGTCGTCGATCCAGACGGGCAGCCAGGTCGCGAGGTAGTCGGCGGTGGCGGGCGGCAGGCCGTCCGGGTTCTCTCCCCAGTCGGTCAGGTGGAACACGTTGTGCGTGACGTCGTAGGCGATGTGCCCTTCCACCGTCCAGGGCTCGGGGGTGCGGGCCAGCCAGGTGGTGTCCCGCAGTTCGGCCTCCGGAGGGCGCGGCGGGAGGCCGAACCGGCGCTGGAACGCGGACAGTCCGAGTCTGCGGGTGGGGGTCGCCTCGAACGCCACCCAGCTGTCCAGCCGGTGGTTCAGGGCGGCGGCCCGCTCCACCTCCGGCTGGCTGTAGCCGAGTTCCTTGAAGGGCAGGTACACCTCGAACGGGATGGGGGAGATCGGCTCCGTGAGCTGCCCGCGCACCAGCATGCGGCCGCCGTCCAGCGTCTCGCGCCAGGCGTGGTCGACGAGTTGCCGGGCCAGCTGTGCCTGGCGTGATCCCGCGACGCCCTCGCGGAACAGCACCTTGCAGATCATGGCGAGTTCGCCGATGGGTTTGAAGCGCTCCAGGAATCCGACCTCCGGGTCGACGTCGGGTTCCAGCTCGAATCCGTCGCGGTGGGCCCACAGCCATTCCAGGGCGCCGGCCCCGACGTTGTGGATCAGGCGGGTGTCGGTCATCCCAGCACTCCTTGTCCGCCGGGCCGGTGGTGCGTGCCCGCCCGGGCTCCGTCCTCGAGACGCCCTGTGGTCAGGGTTGCCGCGAAGGCGGCCATGAGGGTGGGGTGGTAGTGGGTGAGGAAGTCCGGGCCGCCGTCGTGGTCCGTTCCGCCTCCTTGCTCCGGGATCGCGCCGGAGGGGTGCTGTACCGCCGCGACCCGTGCCCAGGCGTCCTCGAGGACGGCGGGTTCGGGCAGCAGGGGCAGGCTCGCCGCCACGGCCAGCAGCTCGCAGCCGAGGTCCCACATCCCGGCGTCCAGGCAGGTGTCGAGCCAGGGCGGCAGCCAGTCGGCCAGGTAGTCGGCCACGTCCGGTGGTACGCCCCCGGGCCCGGCGCGTCCCCAGTCGGTGAGGTGGAAGACCACGTGGGTGAGGGAGTAGCCGGAGGACTGCTCGAAGGTCCAGGGCTCGGGCAGCCCGGCCAGCCAGGTGTGCCGCAGCGCCTGCGGCATCGCGTCGGACTGCCGGATGCCGCTGCGGGTCTCGGCGTTCAGGACGCCGAGCCGCCGGGTGGGCTCCTGTTCGGTGAGCCGCCAGCCGCGGGTGCGGGCCACCGTGGCGGTGGCCGCCTCGTAGCCGGGGTGCCTGAGGCCCGCCGCGGCCATGGCGGCGTACACCTCCAACGGGTAGGTGGCGAAGGGCTCCAGCCGTTGCAGGCGCACGAACAGCTCTCCCCGGCCGGTCTGTTGCCACGCGAAGGTCATGAGGTCGGCCGCGCACGCGTGGAGCGGGTCCGGGGGCGCGGTGTGCAGGGAGACGGTCGCGCACACCTGGGCCAGTTCCCCGAGCGGTTTCCAGCTGCGGTTCACCTGTCCGTCGGCGGCCAGCGCGTCCTCGCCCAGCGCGAACCGCTCGCGATGTGCGGACACCCAGGCCAGCGCGTCCTCGGCCACCTGGCGTGGTCCCCGAACGTCGCTCACACGAACGCTCCCGTCCGGGTCATCCGTGCCGCCCGCACCTGCAGCGCCACGAGCGGGTCCTGACCGCCCATCAGCTCCACGAAGTCCAGGCCGTTCTCGAGCCCCAGCGTCCGCGGTACGCCGTCGAGCAGGGTCAGCCAGCGTCCGGCGCCGGCCGCCTGCCGCCAGTCCCTGCGGCGTACGGCGCGCACGAAGCCGCGGGCGACGTCGACCGGCCGGTGCGCGGCCGCGCGGGCGACCGCGCTGTCCTCGCCGGGCAGGGCGAGGGCGGCCAGCACGGCGAGCTGGTGCGTCAGGAGCTGCCAGCTCGCGCCCTCGAGCCAGGCCGCGTCGGGCTCTTCGTCCGGGCCGTCGGCGTGGCCCGGGTCGAGCCGCCGCAGCGTGCGTCGCATGCCCCAGTGGCTCCACACGACGGTGGGGGCGGCGTGGGCGCCGGGCGGGTAGGCCTCCACGGCCTTCCGGAACACGGCGAGTTCGTCGTTCGGGGGCGGGTTGTGCTGAAGGGTGCTCGACAGCAACGCGTCGGCTCCCAGCACACGTACGGCCGCGAGGGCGAGGCCCTCCGCTTCCGGGTCGACCGCCACGGGGGCGGCCGCACGAGCGTGGTCTCCGCTCCGAAGAGCGGAGACCACGCCGGAAGCGAGGTCCTGCACCGCGTCCTGCAAGAGAGACGAAGTGCCTGACTGCTTCATGGTTGCTCCTGTCGGTCCACTCAACCCTTCTTGGGGCGCGGGGTGGGCGGCGACAGGAGGAGACCGAATCCGCCCTTGAACAGCGCGAGTGCGGCGCACTCACGGCTGTCGCGGTAGATGCCGTCGGTTTCTGCCGGGTCGAGCGCCGCCTCGATGTCGGCACTCTGGATGCCCGTCAGTTCCTTGGTGACCTTCTCGGTGGAGGACATTGCACCATCTCCTTGGGGGGAAGCGGATGCTTCTCCTCTAGTGCACCTGATGGGGACAAATCATGCCAACTTACCCATGAGTTTATTTAGATCACTTGTTCAACATCCGGCGCACACGTATCAGCCCCGCCCAGCGGATCGGGTGCGTGCTTTCGCCTCTGGCGGGGAACCCGGCGAGCGCTGTACCCACCGACACCCCTGGAGAGGACCATGAGTCTGTTGCGTGTGCTCGGCCGCCCCATGCTGGCCTCGATGTTCCTGACGGGCGGCCTGAGTTCCGTCCGTGCCCCGGAGGAGGTCGCCCCGCTCGCCGAGCCTGTCGTGGAACCGGTCACCGAACGTGTCTCGGCCCTGCCCGACAGCACCGAGCAGGTCGTACGGCTGAACGGCGCCGTGCAGGTCGTGGCGGGCCTGATGCTGGCCACGGGCCGGATGCCGCGTCCCGCCGCGCTGGCCATCGCGGCCACGCTGGTGCCCACGACGCTGGCGGCGCACCGCTTCTGGGAGGCGGAGGACCCCTCGGAACGGGCCCAGCAGCGCATTCACTTCTTCAAGAACATGTCCATGCTCGGCGGGCTGCTGATCGCCGCCGACGACACCGGCGCCCGCCCCTCGCTGCTGTGGCGCGGCACCCATGCCGCCCATGGCCTGCGGCACGACGCGGGACTGGTCCGCCGCTCCGTCCGTGCCACCGCGGGGCCCGCCGCCGCGGCCGGACGGGTCCGGGCCAAGCTCCCCGTCTGAACCGTCGGCAGTGCGCGTGTCCGGGACCGCGCGTTAGCCCATTCGTGGCAGGGGGGACTCGGGGGGCCGGAGGTGAAGGACATGGGACACGGAGGAAACGTCATCGACGAGCTGGTGACCGATCACCGCGAAGTCGAGGAGATGTTCGGCCGGATCGAGGCTCTGCCGTCCGGTCACCAGGACCGCAAGGTGTACGCGGACCAGGTCACGATCGAGCTGGTACGGCACTCGGTGGCCGAGGAGGCCTATCTGTATCCGGCCGTGCGCGAGCACGTGGCCAACGGGGACGCCCTCGCCGACCGGGAACTCGCCGACCACGCGACCGCCGAGCGCATCATGAAGGACCTGGAGGGCTGCGAGGCGGGCGACGCGGACTTCGACCGGCTGATGGGCATGCTGATGAGCGAGATCCGCTCCCACCTCGCGGAGGAGGAGGGGACCCTCTTCCCCGCGCTGCGGCAGGCCTGTCCGATGGACACGCTCAACGAGCTGGGCGAGAAGGTCCGCAAGGCGAAGAAGACCGCCCCGACCCGGCCCCACCCGGCCGCCCCCGACAGGCCTCCGGCGAACAAGCTCCTGGCTCCGGGCACGGGGATGGTCGACCGGCTGCGCGACGCGCTGACCGGCCGCGGCAAGTTCGACTAGAGCGGCCGCCGCACCCCGTGGAGGGCGAGGCGCGGCGGTGCCCACGGCGAGGAATTGGGGGCATGCCGGGTGGGTCAGCCGTCCGTCGCGTCGTCACGGAACCAGGCGATGGCGCGCCGCAGCCCCTCCTCGGCGCGTACCTGCGGCTCCCAGCCGAGCTTGTCGCGGGCCAGCGTGATGTCCGGGCAGCGCACGGCCGGGTCGTCCACGGGGCGTGCGACGGGGCGGATCTCCGAGGAGGACCCGGCGAGTTCGACGACCAGCCGTGCCAGGTCGAGCATGCTGATCTCGGTCGGGCTGCCGATGTTGACGGGGCCGCGCATGCCGTGTGCGGCCGCCGCCAGAACGCCGCGCACGGTGTCGTCGACGTAGCACAGCGACCGGGTCTGCCGGCCGTCGCCGGTCACGGTGAGGGGCTCGCCCGCCAGGGCCTGCCGTACGAAGGCGGGCACCACGCGTCCGTCCTCGCCGCGCATCCGGGGGCCGTAGGTGTTGAACAGCCGCACGATGCACGTGTCGGTGCCGCGGGTCTGGGCGTGGGCCGTGGTCAGCGCCTCGCCGAAGCGTTTGGCCTCGCCGTAGACGCTGCGCGGGCCGACGGGGTTGACGTTGCCCCAGTAGCGCTCGTCCTGGGGGTGCTGCCGTGGGTCGCCGTACACCTCGGAGGTCGAGGCCAGGACGAAGCGGGCCTCGGCGGAGTGTGCGAGGTCCAGGGCGTTGCGGGTGCCGAGGCTGCCCGTGTCCAGGGTGTGCAGCGGCAGCCTCAGGTAGTCCGCCGGGGATGCCGGGGAGGCGAAGTGCAGGACGAGGTCGGGCCGCTGTCTGACCGGCAGTTCCTCCGCGACGTCGGCCTGCACGAGCGTGAAGCCGGGCCGTTCGAGCAGCGGCGAGATGTTCTCCGGCCTGCCGGTGCTGAAGTCGTCCACGCAGGTGACGGCGGCACCCGCGTCCAGCAGGGCCGCGCACAGATGGGATCCGACGAACCCGGCACCGCCCGTCACGACGGCGTGTTCCCAGCTCTGTGAGAGGGCGGTGGTCATGTCGGTCTCTCCTCCGTCGGCGGCGTGGCCACGCTCAGCGTCCGCCGCCGGTGCGGGCGGGGCACGGTCGTGTACGGCAAAGAGGTGAGTGACGGAGGGTGAGGGACGGGTACCGCCCGGGGCTGTGTCAGGCGATCAGTGTGCGGCCCGGGTGGAGGCGGTCCAGGAGCCGGGAGTGGTGCAGGCCGGCCACCGGGGCGAGCAGGTCGGGGTGGCGCAGCAGAGCGGCGGCGCGGCGGTCGCCGTCGTCGGGGGCGAGGAGCCTGCGGAACTCGGCCGGTGTGCCGGTGCTGCGGCTGCCCTCGGCGAGCGCGGCCACCGCCCGGCCGGCCAGCTCCCCGTCGCTGAGCAGGCAGGCCGCCCAGCTCGCGACGACCTCGTCCACCCAGGTGCGCCAGGCGCGCGCGTCGTCCTCGTCGTCGCACGGGGCCGCGTCGGCGCCGGTGACCCAGTCGAGCCGCGCGGAGCCGCCGGGGCCCGCCATGCCGAGCAGGGCGGCGTCCGTCTCCGTCGGGTACCTGAGCCACGCCGCGACCGTCACGGCCTGCCGGGCCTGCACCTCGCACAGGGCGGAGGCCAGCGCGCCACCGGAGGCGGGGTAGGCGCGGGTCAGCCACTGGGCGGTCGCCGCGATGACAGGGGAGAGATCTGCTTGCACTGCCGGGCCGTCCGAAAGGGTGGGGGAAGTGGGGGATCCGCTCGTAGACGGTAGCCGCCGTCGTGCCCGCCCGGGCGTGACAGGGACCTCGTCCGTGACGTGGCCTCGGCCACATCGCCGCGGCCCGGAGGGAGGAGCCCCGGTGCCGTTTCGCCGCGAAGGGGCCGGGCACCCGGGCCGCGTGCTCTTCCATGGGCCCGGTGAGTCCGGCGAACCCAGTGGTCCGGCCCGGCGTACCCGCATCCGGTCGCCGCTGCGCACACTGCGCTTCGACGGCTGGATCGCGGGGATCGGAACGGCGTCCGGCGCCCGTGTGGTGGTCGGGCACTGGGCGAGGTCGCCGTTCGGGCCGTTCAGCGATGTGATGTTCGAAGCGCCCGGGGGGACGCGGCTGCTGCTGGCGCCCTCACGGGAGACGGCGGACTTCGTGGCCGGTACGTACCTCTTCGACGAGGTGCGGGTCGTGCCGGTCGGAGTGCGGGTCACGGACCGGCGGCACTGGGCCGTCTCGGCGCCGCCGCTCGATCTGCGCTTCAGCACCGGCCGCAGGGGCCTGCCGGGCCTCGCGCTGCGGGCGGTGCCGGACCGGCTCGCCACCAGCCCGGGCTGGATCGCGCTGTGGGACCGGCCCGCCCGGCTGCTGCTCGGCGCGCGCACCCACGGCAGCGCCCGGGCCGGCCGGCACCAGTGGTACGGCGTCCGGGACCTGCACCCCGTCATCTCGGCCACCGTCACCTACGAGGGCGAGAGCCTCGGCGCCCTCTCCCCGGTCGAGCCTCCCGTACGGTTCGGGCCCGGCTCGACGCCCCGCAACCCCTGCGTCGTACGCGTCACCACGCGGGTGGCCGTGGCACAGGGCCGGAGCAGGACAGGAGCAGTGCCATGACGGAACAGCGAGCGGACCCGCCGGGCGCACCGGGTGCTCCGGCCACGGACATGTCCCTGCTGGGCATCTACCTCAACGACCATCTCGCCGGTGCCACCGCCGGGACCGCCCGAGTCCGCTATCTGCTGCGCTCGTGCGGTGATCCGGCGCTCGCCGACGCCCTGGCCCCGATCGCCGACGAGATCGCCGAGGACCGGGCGAGCCTGCTCCACATCATGCGGCGGCTCGATGTCCCGGTGCGGCGTTACAAGGTCTACGCGGGCCGGGCGGCCGAGCAGATGGGGCGTCTGAAGAGCAACGGCAGCCTGGTACGGCGTTCCCCGCTGTCCACGCTGTGGGAGCTGGAGGCGCTGCGGCTGGGGGTGGACGGGAAGACCGCGGTCTGGCAGGCCCTGCGCGCCCTGGCCGGCACGGACCGGCGCCTCGACGCGCGGCAGCTCGACGACCTGGTGGAACGGGCCCGGCGGCAGCACTCCGCACTGGAGGAACTGCGCCGCCGACAGGTCGACGTCGCCTTCCGCGAGACCACCTGACGCGCAGGCCCGTCCCGGAACACCGGCCCGGATCTACCAGAACCTGCTGCTGAGGGCCGGCTGATGCGTCAGTTCCACGGCGTCGCGCAGCCGCAGCGCGACGCTGATCGTGGCGCGCAGGGCCGAGGGGCGTACGGTCTGGGCGGTCTCGGTGGCCAGGACCAGCAGACAGGCCGCCGCCTGCTCGACGACCGGCACGGGGAGGGTGAAGTCGCTGTCGGCGGCCGCGCGGAACGCCTTCAGGGGGATCGCGGCTCCGTCGATGGCCCGTTGCGCGGCCTGCTCCAGGTGCTGTGCGGCCTGTTCGCACACGGGGGCGGGCAGGGCGATGGTGCGCTGGAACGGTGAAGTCGTCATGCCCCGACTGGTCCCCCGGCGGCGGCCGCTTCTGTCGGTGGGCGGCGGGATTTCACCGTCCCGCGTGACCGGTGCGTGGCGAATGTCCCGGAATCGAAACGACCGTCGAGGCGGGCACAACGGCGGCCGGACACGAGAGGTCTCCGACTGCGACCGGCTTCCCCGACGAACGGCCGCGCCGCGGCACGGGGAGCACGTCGAAGAGACCACAACGGGGGTATCCACATGTTTCGCAACGCCACGCGCCCTGCCAGGTGGCGCGCCTGCGCCGTCGGCTGCGTCGCCGCTCTCGGCATCGCCGCCGCCGCGGTCCCGGCCGCAGCCGCGCCCGCCGTGGACGGCAACGACCGGTACACCGCAGAGGAGATCCACACCTTCCTCGAGGACTTCTACGGCGAGCACGGTCCCGGCGACTTCGCCCGCAAGTACGGCATCTCGCCGCAGCTCAAGGAGAAGGTCGCCGAAAACCCGGAGTTCGACGTCCTGCTGTGCGCCCAGAACATCCCGGCGTCCATCGACATCGGCCCGGTCACCACGGCCCAGTCCGCGCGGGTCGGCTGGGCGACCGTGAGCACGTACTGGAACGGCGGGTCCGCCAAGGCCGACTTCACGGCGTACGTCGACCTGGACGCGACGCGGCCGATCCAGCTGCTCGACGTCGACTGCGGTTCCGGGAGCTGAGCGGCCCCGCCACGGCCGTACGCTGGTCGGAGATCAACCGCGGAGTCGAGGAAGACCAGGAATGACCGCCCGTACGGACGCCGCCGCCCGGCTCACCGGACGGGTGGTCACCGGCGAACGGCCCCTGTCCGGGGCCCTGGCGGAGGTCACCCTCGACGACGGGCGGGTGGTGGTCGTCAAGCGTGCCGACGATCCGGGGGCGACGCGGGCCGAGGCGGCCGGGCTGCGCTGGCTGGCCGGTGCCGGGGCGGTGCGGGTGCCGGGCGTGCACGGCCACGACGAGAGCTGGCTGGTCATCGACCGGGTTCCGCAGGGGCGGGCGAGCGGGGAGGCGGCGGCCCGGTTCGGTCGTGACCTGGCCGCCCTGCACTCCGCCGGGGCGCCCGCGTTCGGCGCGCCGCCCCCGGACGGGCCCGCCGACGCGTACATCGGGCTCGCCCCGATGCGCAACGAGCCGGGCACCGACTGGCCGCGCTGGTACGCCGGGCAGCGTGTCCTGCCGTATCTGCGGCGCGCCGTCGACCAGGGCACCGTCCGCCCCGGTGAGGCGACCGTCGTGGAGCGGCTGTGCGAGCGGCTGCCCGGGCTGGCGGGGCCGGATGAGCCGCCTGCCCGGCTGCACGGCGATCTGTGGAACGGCAATGTGCTGTGGGGGTCCGACGGGCAGGTGTGGCTGATCGATCCGGCCGCGCACGGCGGGCATCGCGAGACCGACCTGGCGATGCTGCGTCTCTTCGGCTGTCCCCACCTGGAAGCGGTGCTGGAGGGCTACCAGGAGCAGACGCCGCTCGCCGCCGGCTGGGCGGACCGGGTCGGCGTGCACCAGCTGTTCCCGCTGCTGGTGCACGCCGTGCTGTTCGGCCGGGGGTACGCGGAACAGGCCCTCTCGGTGGCCCGTGACGCCCTGGCGGGGTGACCGGCCGGCGGGTCACGACGTGCCGTCGAGCGGGCCGGCCGGGCGGGCGTCACACGTGCGGACGGCGGCCCCTCTCCTGGCGCGGGAAGCGCTGGTCGGCTCCCGGCAGTGCCGGCTTGGGCAGGGTGGCGACCTCCTGCTGGGCCTTCTGCAGCTGCTCGGCCGTGTCGTCGGGCAGACGGGGCGGACGCGGCCGGGCGTGCGAGAAGCGGAAGGCGGAGGTCAGGTCGCCGAAGGTCTCCCGCCGCCAGTCGCTGACGTTGGGCTCCTCGACTCCGGTGAACCGCTCCAGGAATTGCAGCGCGGAGGTGTGGTCGAAGGGCTCGGAGGCGACCCAGCCGCCGACCGTCCACGGCGAGACGATGATGGCGGGGACCCTGAAGCCGCCGCCGATCGGCAGCCCCTGGACGAACTCGTCCTTTGTACCGTCGGCCGGGGTCGGCGGTACCACGTGGTCGAACAGGCCGTCGTTCTCGTCGTAGTTGAGGATGAACGCGGTCTTGCGCCACACCTTCGGGTTCGACGCGATCGCCTCGATCTTCGACGCCACGAAGTCGGCGCCCGCGGCCGGCAGATAGTCCGGGTGCTCGGACTGGTAGCTGGTCGGCATGATCCACGACACCGTCGGGAGCCGGTCATTCCGGGCGTCGTCCTCGAAGGTGCCCTCCGGCTGGGGACGCACGCCCCGCTCGTACAGATCGGAGCCGGGCCGGGCGTCCTTGAACGTCGCGAACTGCTCCAGCATGTTGCAGCCGTAGTCGTCGTCCTGCTGGTACACCTTCCAGCTGATCCCGGCCGCCTGGAGGCGCTCGGCGAACGTCGTCCAACGGTACGGCGTGGGCGCCACGTTGCTGAGGATCGGGCCGCCCCGGGTGCCGCCGGGGTCGATGGAACCGGTCATCCACATCAGGCGGTTCGGCCAGGTCGGGCCCATCACCGAGCAGAAGTAGTGGTCGCAGACGGTGAAGGTCTCGGCGAGGGCGAACTGGAAGGGGATGTCCTCGCGTGTGTAGTAGCCCATGACGTAGGGGCCGTTGACGCCGTCGGCCTTGCGGTGCGCCGGCAGCCAGCGGTCCATCCTGCCGCCGTTCCAGGCCTCGTGCTGCACGGACCACGCGTGGCTGGTGGAGGGGATCGCCTGGGCGCTGGACGTGTGGGTGTCGAGGTGGAAGGGCAGCAGGTAGCCCTTGGGGTTCTCGGAGTCCGGCTGGTAGAAGACGGAGCGGCCGGTGTCGAGCCGCAGGGCGTGCGGGTCGGCGAAGCCGCGGACACCGGAGAGGGTGCCGAAGTAGTGGTCGAAGGACCGGTTCTCCTGCATCAGCATGACGACGTGCTCGATGTCGCGCAGCGAGCTGTGCTTCGGCGGCTCGGCGGCGACGGCCTTCTGGACGCTCGGCGGGAGGAGGGAGAGCGCCGCGGCGCCGCCCAGCGCGCCCGCGGCGGAACCCAGGAGTCTACGACGGGTCAACTCGGCCATGTCTGCCCCTTCTTGCTTGACAGGGAGGGTGCGCGAACGCGGCTCTCCGGAGGGCCGGCCGGCCCGGTTCGCTCCGGGCCGTCGATCACTCTCCGCCCGGCGGGACCGGGCGTGTCAGGGGCAGTCGGTGAACAGGTGACCAATGCGCGGGGTGCGGTTGGCCAAGACCTGACCGGCCATATCACCGCATTCCCAGCGCGTTGCCCGGGCTTGGGAGAGGGATGGCCAGTGCGTGGGAAACACGGAAGGGACAGCGATGCGGACGGGTGGGCACGACGAGAGGGCCACCGGCGCGGTATCGGCCGCGCGGTTGCGGCATGTCTACTGGATCGGCGGCGGCAGCGGTGCGGGCAAGTCGACGATCGCCCGCCGGCTCGCGGAGCGACACGGCTGGCGTCTCTACCCGACGGACGATGTGATGCGGGAGCACGCGCTGCGGACCACCGCCGAGGAAGCGCCGTTTCTGCACGCGTTCATGGCGATGGACATGGACGAGCGGTGGGTGGACCGGTCGCCCGAGATCATGCTCGAGACGTTCCACTGGTTCCGCGGGGAGGCCTTCGGGCTGATCGTCGAGGACCTGCTGCGCATGCCGCGGGAGACGCCCGTCCTGGCCGAGGGGTTCCGCCTGCTGCCGCATCTCGTGCGGCCTCTGCTCACCACTCCCGGGCAGGCCGTCTGGCTGCTGCCCACACCGGAGTTCCGCCGGGCCGCTTTCCGGAGCCGGTCCGCCCCGGGGGAAGGCTTCACGGCGAGGACCAGCGACCCTGAGCGGGCGAACCGCAACCTCGCCGCCCGGGACGACCTGTTCACGATGCGCCTCCACGACGAGACCGCACGCCTCGGGCTGCCCGCCATCATCGTCGACCGCTCGCTGTCGGAGGACGAACTCGCCGAGCGGGTGAGCGGGGCCTTCCGGCTCTGACGGCGCATGAAGAGGGCCCGGACACCGCCCGCTCGCGGTGTCCGGGCCCTGCGGCCCGTCGCGCTTCAGCCCTCGGCGAGGCGTGCGCGCAGGAGCTTCTTGCCCAGTTCGGCACCCTTGCGGCTGTCCGCCTGGGCCTTGCGGAACAGGTCCGCGACCTCGGTGTCCTTGGCGCGCTCCGCGTCCTGGATGTGCCCCTCCAGGCGCAGCGCGTTGTTCAGGCACGCTTCCACGTACCAGATCAGGTTGTAGTCCTTGTCCTGCGTACCGGTCACGCCGCCGGTCTCCGTCCCACTGGTCATTTTCGGATCTCCTTCTCGCGGAGTGGACCTCAGGCGCCGGACGAGTACCCGCCCGCCGGTCGAACACACAGAGAACCGCACACACCACCAACTCCCCTCCCCTGCACGGCAATAGCGACAGTTGCCCCAGACGCGAACAGAAAGCGATCACTTTCGGAGCGAAGTGTCGCTACACCGTGCGAGATCAGTCGATGACGGTGTGTACTGTGCTGCGGGTAGCTCGCCAGAGCGCCTCGGACTCCGCCCTGCCCGACTCCCCCTGGAATCTCTTCGATGATCGAACTACCGGACCTGGCCGTCGGTGGTCTCGCCCTCGGCACACTGTCCGCGTTCGCCCTCGGCGGCGGGCTGCTGCGCTCCCGGCGGCAACTGGCCGCCCAGCGCGCGAAGACGGCCGCGCTGCGGGCCCAACTCGACGGAACCTCACGGGCGTTCACTGCCGAGGTCGAGCATCTGGCGGCGCGGCGACTGCCCTCCGCGGCCCGGCAGGTCGCGCATCCCCACATCGCCGTGCCCGGCCCGCTGAGCCCGCAGCTCGCGGGTTCGCCTCTGGGATTCGCGCTGGAGCAGGTGCTGAAGGGGCTGCACGCCGAACTCGCCGCGCAGCGCACCCGGATCGACGCCGCCGCGCAGGCCGGGATGCGCGGGGCGACCCGGGAGATCCAGGCGGCGCTGTACCGGTTGCAGGACGCCCTGCGCGGTCTGCAACAGCGCTACGACGACCCCGAGTTGGCCCAGACCCTCTTCGAACTGGACCACGAGAACGAGCAGTCGCTGCGCCGCGCGCAGATCGCCGCGGTGGTGTGCGGGGCCTGGGTCGGGCTCGCCCGGGAGGAGTCGCACCTCGTGGACGCGGTGACGGGCGGCCAGGCCCGGCTCGCGGGCTACCAGCGCGTCCGGATCCACAACCACCTGGAGGCCGGCACCGCCCTGGTCTCCCACGCCGTCGAACCGGTCGCCATCATCGTCGCCGAACTGCTCGACAACGCGCTGCGGCACTCCGCGCCCGACACCGGCATCGTGGTCAACCTCGAGGCCGTGCACCACGGGGTCTGTGTCACGGTGGACGACGCCGGGCTGGGCATGACACAGGACGAACGGGCCCGGGCCCAGCGGATGGTGGGCGGTCGCGAACCCATCCTGCTCACCGAGCTCGGCGACCCGCCGCGCATGGGTCTCGCCGCGATCGGCCAGCTGACCCGGCAGTTCGATCTGAGCGTCGACCTGTCCTCCCCGTCCCCGTACGGCGGTGTGCGGGCGGTGCTGCGGGTCGACCGTCATCTGCTGACCCGGATCGACCCCGAGGAACTGCCCCCGGCGGCCAGTGCCCCACGCTCCACCCGCAAGGAGGCCGTGCGGGACACGGCGGGCGGCTCCGCCTCGCCCCGCGGCACGGAACCGGCCGCGCCCGACTCGTCCCCGTCCCCGTCTCCGCCCCTGTCCCCGTCCCACGGGACCGAACCGGCCCCGGCCGCCGCGTCCCAGTCGCCCGAGCCGGCCGCCGGCCCGGAGACGTCCGAGCCGACCCCCACCGCCGCCAACCGGGAGCACGGCTACGGCGCCGACCAGGACGACCGTGCCGCCGCCCCGCCCCCGGGTCACCACAGCCCCGGTGACAGCGGCGGCCTCCCCCAGCGCCGTCGCCGCAGCCGGGCCACGCCGGCGTCGGACACCCAGGGTCCCGCATCCGCCCCCGCCCCCGCGCCGCAGCGCCGGCCCCGGCGCCCCGAGGAGTCGGCCGCCGCCCTCGGCGCGCTCCAGTCCGGCACGGCGGCCGGACGTTCCGCCGCCGCCCGGCCGAACACCGGGGCCTTCCCAGCCGTACCTGAGGGTGCGCCGGCCGTGACCACGGCCGACGCGGCATCCGACGACACCGATCACGACCGGCACGACGACGAAGGGGGAACGGCTCGATGACCAGCCGCGCAGCGGGGGACACGGCATGGGTGCTCGAACCGGTCCTGGAGGTGCCGCACGTCGTGGCCGCCGTCCTGCTCACCCGGGACGGGCTCGTGACGGGCTACACCGACGCGCTGTCGCAGCCGTCCGCCGAGCGGGTCGCCGCCATCACCAGCACGGTGCAGGGCGCCTGCCGTACCGCGGCGGCCGCGTTCGCCGACACCGACGGGGCCGAGATACGGCAGGTCGTCATCGAGTCGGACCACGGCTATGTGCTCATCGTGCCGACCGACCACGGGACCTGCGTGGCCGCGTACGGCGATCCCGAGGTGCGCCTGGACCTGCTCGCCCACCGGGTGCACTCGCAGGTCGCCCGGCTGGGCGAGAAGGCGATGGCCGCCGGTCCCCGAGGTGCCGACGGCGGCACGCCGGCATGACCGGCCGCAGAGGCGGCCGTCCCCTGGTTCCCGCGTACCTGTCGACCGGCGGGGTGGCGCGGCCCAGCCGTGCCCATCTGGAGCGGCTGTCCGTGCTCACCGGCAGCGGTGCGCCGGCTCCCCCCGATCTGCCCGCCGCGCAGGCGGCCCTGCTGGAAGAGCTGGAGTACGGGTCCCTGACGGTCGTGGAGGCCGCCGCCCTGCTGCGGCTGCCCGTCTCCGCCGTGCTGGTGCTGGCCGCCGGCCTCGTCGACCGCGACCTGGCACTGGCCCGCGCGCCCATCCCGCCCGCCCGACGCTTCGACCCCGACCTGCTGAAGAGAGTGGCCGATGGCCTCCGCGACCTCAAGCACCGTTGACGCCCAGCCCGGTGACACGGACATCCACCTCCCGGACACCGCGCGCGATCTGGTGAAAATCCTGGTCACAGGGCCTTTCGGGGTGGGCAAGACCACCCTGATCCGCTCCGTCTCCGAGATCCGCCCGCTGCACACGGAGGAGCAGCTCACCGAGGCGTCCGCGCGGGTGGACGACCTCGCCGGGGTGCGGGACAAGTCGACCACCACGGTCGCCATCGACTTCGGCCGGATCAGCCTGCCGGGCGGGATCGTGCTGTACCTGTTCGGCACGCCGGGCCAGGAGCGGTTCCGGCCGCTGTGGGATGACATCGCCTACGGGGCGCTCGGCGCGCTCGTCCTGGTCGACGCCCGTCGCATCGACGCCTCGTTCGACGTGCTCGGGCTGGTGGAGGAGACCGGGTTGCCGTACGCGGTCGCCTTCAACACCTTCCCGGACGCGCCCCGCCACCACACGCCGGAGCAGTTGCGCGCCGCCCTGGACCTGGAGCCGACGACCCCGATGGTGACCTGCGACGCGCGGGAGGCGGACTCCTCGATCGACTCCCTGCTCGCCCTGGTCCAGCACCTGATCGACCACCGACCCGCGGAGCACCGGTGAACCGTCCGTCCCCCGCCGAGCAGGCCTTCTCCCTCGCGTCGCCCGTACGCCTGTGGGAGGACTCCTTCGCCCGCGACCCCTCCCCCTACTACGCCGCGCTGCGCGCCCACGGCCCGGTCGGCTGGGCGGAACTCGCGCCCGGTGTGGCGGCGTACGTCGTCACGGACCGGCGGGCGGCGCTCGACCTGCTGCACGACACGGAGACGTTCTCCCACGACCCCCGGCCGTGGGAGGCCACCGTCCCCGACGACTCCCCCGTGCTCGGGATGATGCGCTGGCGCCCCAACACGCTGTTCGCCGACGGCGCCGCCCACATCCGCTACCGCACCGCGCTGCTCGACGCCTTCGACCTGGTGGAGCCGCACGACCTGCGGGCCCGGATCCACCGGGCGGTGCACCTGCTGGTGAGCCGGTTCGGGCCGCGGGGCGAGGCCGATCTGGTCGGCGAGTTCACCAGGCCGCTGATGGCGCTGGTGTTCAACAGCCTGTTCGGGCTGCCGGACAGCGCGAGCGACCGGCTCGACGCCGCGCTCGGCAAGCTGATCGAGGGCGGCGCCCAGGCGGCGGAGGGCGAGGCCGAGTTCGGCGGGTACGTGCTGGAGCTGATCGCCGCCAAGAGCGCGCGGCGCGGCGACGACCTGCCGAGCTGGCTGCTGGACCATCCGGCCGGGCTGACCCCCGAGGAGGTCACCTGGCAGGTGTTCCTCACGCTCGGCGCGGGGCACGAACCGACGGCCAACCTGGTGTCCAACGCGCTGTCCAGGATCCTCGGCAACCCGGCCTACTACTCGACGCTCACCAGCGGCGCCCGCCCCGTGACGGACGCGGTGCTGGAGGTGCTGCACCACGAGACACCGCTCGCCAACTACGGCATCCACTACGCCCGCACACCCGTGACCTTCCACGGCGTGTGGCTCAGGGCCGCGGTGCCGGTGGTGATCTCCTACGGAGCGCTGGCGCAGGCCGCCGAGCAGGAGCGCGGCACGGACCGGCACCCGGGGGACGCCTCCCACCTGTCCTGGTCGGCGGGCCCGCACGCCTGCCCGGTGAAGCAGCACACGCTGCTCATCGCCACGGAGGCGATCGAACGGCTCACCCAGTGGCTGCCCGACCTCGAACCCGTGCTGCCCCGCGAGCGCCTCACCTGGCGCCCGGGGCCCTTCCACCGCTCGCTGACGGCGCTGCCCGTGCGTTTCAGCCCCCGCTCCCCCGACCAGCCAGGAGGACGACCGTGACCGTGACCGACCGCATCGCTCTCGACCCGTTCGGCGCCGACATCGCCGGCGAGAGCGCCCGGCTGCGCTCCCTCGGCCCGATCGTGCCCGTGGAGCTGCCCGGCGGCATCCCCGCCTGGGCTCCCACGCGCTACGACACGCTGAAGGAGCTCATCCTCGATCCGCGGGTCAGCAGGGACCCGCGACTGCACTGGCGGCTGTGGCCCGAGATCGGCGAGCACCCGTCCTGGGGCTGGATCCTGGGCTGGGTGGGCGTGGTCAACATGCTCTCCACGTACGGCGCGGACCACACGCGGCTGCGCAAGCTGGTGGCGCCCAGCTTCACGCACCGGCGCACCGAGGCGATGCGGCCCCGCGTGGAGGCCATCACGGCGGAGTTGCTGGACGCGCTCGCGGCGGCCGACGACGAGGTCGTGGACATCAAGGAGGGGTTCGCCCATCCGCTGCCGATGCGCCTGATCTGCGAACTGTTCGGTGTCCCGGACACGTTGTGGGAGGACACCGCCAGGATGATCGCGGCCCTCATGGACACCACCGACCCGAGCCCGGAGCACGCGGCGTCCGTCCAGCGGCAGATCGGCACTGTGCTGCCCGCGCTGATCGCGCACAAGGCCGCGCACCCCGGTGACGACATGACCACCGAACTGATCCGGGTGCGGAACGAGGACGGCGACCGGCTCAGCGACGAGGAGCTGCTGTACACGCTGCTGCTGGTCATCGGGGCCGGCTTCGAGACCACGGTCAACCTGATAGGCAACGCGGCCGTGGCCCTGCTCCGGCACCCCGAGCAGCTGGCGGCCGTGCGGTCCGGGGAGATCGGCTGGGACGCCGTCGTCGACGAGACGCTGCGCGCGCACCCGTCGATCGCGTCGCTGCCGCTCCGGTTCGCCGTCACCGACCTCACCGTCGGCGACGTCACTGTCCCGGCCGGTGACGCCATCATCACGACGTACGCCGCCGCCGGACTCGACCCCGAGCACTACGGTGCGGACGCCGACCTCTTCGACGCCACCCGCGCCGCCGACGACCATCTGGCGTTCGGGATCGGTGTCCACCGGTGCATCGGGGCACCGCTGGCCCGTCTGGAGGCGCTCACCGCGCTGCCCGCCCTGTTCGACCGCTTCCCCGATCTGTGCCTGGCCACCGGTGACGAGGGCCTGCGGCAGGTGCCGTCCTTCATCGCCTTCGGCTGGCAGGAGATCCCGGTGCGGCTACGGGGCTGAGCCGGGCGACGGGCAGCTCGCGGGAGCGCGACCGGTCCCCCGTTCCGGTCGTGCCCCCGCGGTGCGTTGAACTTACGTCCATGGCAGAGGCCTTGTGAACCGCGTCGATGCCCGTTGCACGCTCAACAAGGCTCACCCGTGCACAGCTGAGTCCGGTTGGCCCGGTTTCGTCCCGCCTGGACCTGGCCAACCGGTTGCCTCAGAGGCAAAACCGCTCAGTCGTGGCGGTGGAAAACCGGCAGGTCGAGGTCGCCGACGGCCAGGTGCGCGAGCACGACCTCGTACAGGTCGGTACCGGCGGCCAGCAGCTGGCGCTCCAGGACGGGTTCGGCGCTGCGGACGTGCTCGCGCACGGTCTGCGCGTGCACACCCAGGGTCTGCGCGGCCCGTTCGGCGTTGCCGCCGGCGGCGATCCAGGTGCGCAGGGTCCGGCGCGGGTTCCTGGCGTCCGCGTCCAGCCGGCCCAGCAGGTCCTGTGCCCAGGTGCGCACGGCGGCCCCGGACAGCAGGTCGGAGAGCCGGAGTCCGGGGTTGCCGGTGTCGCCCGCCGGGTGCGCGTCGGGCAGGCCGATCTGGGTGTTGAGCGCCAGGTGGACGACGGCCCGGACCGTGAGGTCGGCGAAGTCGGTGCCGAGCAGGCCCTCGACGCGTTCCATGCGGGCACGGACGGTGTTGCGGCTGACGCCGAGGACCTTGGCGGCGTTGACGGCGGTGAACTCCAGGCCGAGTCGGTTGGTGGCGAGCAGTTCGGCGCGGGTGTGGTGCGGCAGGGTGTCGAGCGGGCGCAGCACACGGGACGTCCAGCCGCGCAGTGCCACCGGGTCCATCAGGCGTTCAGGGTGGGTGCGCTCGGCGTACACGGCCGTCTTGTCGGGCCGGAAGTGGGCGACGGCGAGGGCGCTGACGGCCTGTCCGTAGGCGGTGGCGGTCCGGGCCAGGCTCTGCCGGACACTGCCGCCGAGGAAGAGGTCGGGGTGGCGTCCCACCAGTGACCGCAAGGCCTCGCGCGTGGCGTCCCGGGGGCTGACGACGATCACGTGCCCGTCCATGGCCGGGCAGCGCACGACCAGGGCTTCCTCCCCGGTGCTGTCCAGGCACTCCTCGGCGATGCGGTCGCGTACGGCGGGGCCGGACTCGACCACGTACACGCACGCGGTGTCGGCGTCGAGCAGCCCGGGCCAGAGCCCGGCGGCGACGCGGCGGGCGGCGACGGTGTCCTCGACCATGAGCAGCTGCAGGATGGCCAGGCGCAGGTCGGAGGTGGCCCGCCGGAGCCGGTGCCCCGCCGCGGTGGACTCGCGCGCCGTCAGCAGGAGTTCGATCACCTGGGCGGTATGGGTGATCACGTCGGAGGCCCGCCGGTCGAAGGGGGTGGCGCGGGAGACGGCCAGCACGCACGCGTGGGAGGGGTGCTCCACCCGGACCAGGCGCAGATGGCGCTCCCGGCTCTCCCAGGCGGCGGAGGCGATCCGGCCCGCGGTGATGTCCGTGACGAGGTCCTCGTCCAGCGGCAGCCGGTTCCCCGCGATGAGATTCCCGGCGGAGTCCTGCAGGGCCACCGATCCGTGCACGGCGCCGGAGAGCCAGGCGACGACCCTGCGGACGTCGCGACCCGCCGGGCGCAGATGCTCGAGCAGTTCCTCCGCCCACGCCGGACCCGTGTCGGCCGGCGTCTCCTGCTGCCGGTTCCCGTCCTCTCGGCCAGCCACCTCGGCCTTCCCCTCGCTTCTCGCACCGCCTCCGGCGCACCGGTCGGGGACGTTACCTCACGTGTGCCGCGCACTCATCCCGGGCCGAGACCCCACCCTGCTCCACCGACCCTCGCGGGCGGCATAAGCTCGGCAGATGGCCAAGTACTACGACGTGCACCCCGACAATCCCCAGCCGCGCACCATCGGCCAGATCGCCGACAGCATCCGCGCGGACGCCCTTGTCGCCTACCCCACGGACTCCTGTTACGCACTGGGCTGCCGCCTGGGCAGCCGGGACGGCATCGACCGGATCCGGTCGATCCGCAAGCTGGACGACCGGCACCACTTCACCCTCGTGTGCCAGGACTTCGCGCAGCTCGGCCAGTTCGTACGGGTCGACAAGGACGTGTTCCGCGCGATCAAGGCGTCGACGCCCGGCAGCTACACGTTCATCCTGCCGGCGACGAAGGAGGTGCCGCGCATGCTGCAGCACCCCAAGAAGAAGACGGTCGGCGTCCGGATCCCGGACCATGTCGTCACCCAGGCCCTGCTCGCCGAGCTCGGTGAGCCACTGCTGTCCAGCACGCTGCTGCTGCCCGGCGAGGAGGAGCCGATGACACAGGGCTGGGAGATCAAGGACGAGCTCGACCACGTCCTGGACGCGGTGGTCGACTCCGGCGACTGCGGCACCGAGCCGACGACGGTGATCGACTTCTCCGGCGGCGAGGCGGAGATCGTGCGGCACGGCGCGGGCGACACCACACGGTTCGAGTAAAGGGCACACCAAGGCCCGTTCACGGTAGAACCGTGTGCGGGGGGTGGGCGAAATGCCCCGGGAAAGCGCGTGTCACGATGCCGGTGATCCGCCCGGTCACGCGGACGGGTCCCCGGCCGGGATCCCGCGGGTCCGAAGACCTCTCGGGTCCGGGCCCCCGCAGCTCCGACACCCCCGCAGAGAGGCAGCCCAGCCATGACCGCCGTACAGGGAACCGCTGTCGACATCCCCACCGAGGACGGCACCGCGGACGCGTATCTGGCCCGTCCCGACGACGGGGCCGCCCATCCGGCGGTCCTGCTCTACATGGACGCCTTCGGCCTGCGTCCGCGGCTGCGCTCCATGGCCGACCGGCTGGCCGGTGAGGGCTACACGGTGCTGGTGCCGAACGTGTTCTACCGGCACGGTCGCGCCCCGCTGTTCGAGCTGCCCGAGTTCATCGACCCGGGGGCGCGTCCGGAGATATTCGAGCGCATCATGCCGGTCATGCAGGCCCTGACGCCTGACGTCGCGATGCGGGACGCCGCCGCCTATCTCGGCTGGCTGGCCGAGTCTCCCGCGGCGGCCGACGGCCCGGTCGCGCTGACCGGCTACTGCATGGGCGCACGCCTCTCGCTGCTCACCGCCGGCACCTACCCGGAGCGGGTCGCGGCCGCGGCCGGCTTCCACGGCGGGCGGCTGGCGACCGACACACCGGACAGCCCACACCTGGTGGCCGGCGCGATCACCGCCGAGCTGTACTTCGGCCACGCCGACGAGGACCCCTCGCTGCCGCCGGAGCAGATCGAGCGCCTGGAGGAGGCCCTGACGGCGGCGGGCGTCCGCCACCGCTGCGAGGTGTACCCGGGCGCGCCCCACGGTTTCACGCAGGCCGACACGGCGTCGTACCACCAGGAGGGCGACGAGCGGCACTGGGCGGCCCTGCTCGACCTCCTGAAGCGCACATTCTGACCGAAGTCGACACTCGTTGAACGCAAGTTGTCGATCTACCGACGGTAAGGGCTTGCTTTCACGTGTCCACTGCACGTAGACCTTGCCTCCACACCAGCCAAGACTCTGGGGGGAGTTGGCTTATGGACGGCACGGTCGACGGGTTCCGCTACGGTGCGGTGACCCCGGTTGCGGCCTATCTGATGGCTTGCCTGGGAGGGGCACTGGGGCTGCGGTGCATCGTGCGCTCGCTGCTCAACGAGCGATCCTGGAAGCCCGGTTGGCTGGCATTAGGCGCCGCCTCCATCGGGTGCGGCATCTGGACGATGCACTTCATCGCCATGACCGGCTTCCACGTGGAGGAGACCCGGATCCGCTATGACGCGGCCACGACGGTGCTCAGTCTCGTCGTGGCCGTTGTCGTGGTCGGCATCGGCGTGTTCATCGTCGGCTACCGCGGCACGGGCCGTACGGTCCTGGCGGTCGCGGGTACCGTCACGGGACTGGGCGTCGCGACCATGCACTACCTGGGCATGGCGGCGATGCGGCTGAACGGCGACGTCGGCTACGACCCGCTCGGTGTCGCGCTGTCCGTCCTGATCGCCATCGCCGCCGCGACCGCCGCGCTGTGGTCGGCCGTCACGATCCGCAGTCTGCTGATGAGCCTCGGGGCGAGCCTGGTGATGGGTGTGGCGGTGTCCGGGATGCACTACACGGGCATGGCCGCCGTCAGCGTCCGTGTGCACGACACGACCAGCGGGACGTGGGCCGGCGACTCGCCCATGTCGCTGCTGCTGCCGATGCTGCTGGGGCCGGTCGTCTTCCTCCTGCTGGCCGGGGTCGTGGTGATGTTCGATCCGCTGCTGGTGCTGGGCGAACGGCCCTCCGTTTCGCAGCCGGGCACCTCCGCGAAGGGATCGGTGGCCAACTCCGCCGCGTCGCACCGCGGTTCGCGCAAGGAAGCGGCGTGGCCCACCCGCAGGCGGTGAGGAACCCGCCGCGGACGGGTTCTAGATCGATTGTTACGGTGCATCGGTGTCTGACTCCTCACGCGATACCGCCGAAGGCGCCGGCTGGAACAGCACCGAACGCGGCGCGTACCAGCAGTTGATGCCGCAGCGGGTCGAGAAGATCTCCTGGCTGAACCCGAAGACGCTGTGGGCCGCCCGCAACGGCGTGCTGGCCTCCTGGTTCGGCGACCCCACCGGGCGGATCCGCGGCCGGTGGGTGGCACAGCGCGAGGCCACCGGCGCACCTGCCGACAAGGTGATCCGGCGCGAGGAGCCGGACCGTTTCTCCTTCCTCGTCATCGGCGACACCGGCGAGGGCGACGACCCTCAGTACGCCGTCGTGCCGGGCTTTCTGAAGACCGGTCAGGACACCAGCTTCGCCGTGCTGGCCAGTGACGTGATCTACCCGGTGGGCAGCGCGGACGACTACGACACCAAGTTCTTCCGCCCGTACCGGGACTACCAGGCGCCCATCTACGCGATACCCGGCAACCACGACTGGTACGAGGACCTCGGCGGTTTCATGCGCGTCTTCTGCGACGACGCCCCGCCGCTGCCGCCCGAGCCCCGGCCGCGCCCCCTCAGCCGGGCCTGGCTGCGGTCCCTGCTGTGGCACCGGCCGCGCCCGGACGACGGACAACACCTGGCCGAGGCCCGCAAGTTGCGCTCCTCGCCCGCTCAGCAGGCCGTCCAGCCGGGCCCGTACTGGGCGATCGACGCCGGGCCGGTGCGGATCATCGGCATCGACACGGGCCTGCTGGGCACCCTCGACGCCGAGCAGGGCGCCTGGCTGCGCGAGGTCTCCCAGGGCCCGCGACCGAAGATCCTGGTCACGGGATCGCCCCTGTACGTGGACGGCAGGCACGAGCCGTGCGCCATCGAGGGAGGCGGCACGGTCGACGGCATCGTCCGCGACCCGGCGCACCACTACGTGGCGGCGATCGGCGGCGACATCCACAACTACCAGCGCTACCCGGTCCGGCTGGACGACGGACGCACCCTCCAGTACGTGGTCGCGGGCGGCGGCGGGGCGTTCATGCACGCCACCCACACCATTCCCCGGGTCTCCGTCGCGGACGTCACCGAGCAGGACTTCCGCTGCTATCCGCTGCGCGGCGACTCCCTCGCCTTCTACAGCCGGCTCTACGGCCGCCGGCTGCGCATGCGCCGCTTCTTCACCCTCACCGAGGCCGAGGCGACGGCAGTGATCGCCGAGCGCCTCGGCATCCGGCCCGCCCGCTCGCCGGCCACCTCGACCCGCGTCACCCGGCGCGTGCGCCTGGTCGCCGGGCTGCTCGGCACCGGCCGCCGGCCCGACAAGGCCAAGCGGTTCCGGCTGCCCGTGCGGAAGATCTACACGTCGCTGTTCTCGCCGAGCTCGGCGACCTACAGCCCGCCGTTCTTCAAGTGCTTCCTGCGCCTGGACGTCTCCCCGGACTCGGTCCGCCTGCGCTGCTACGCGGCCACCGGTGACCGCGCCCAGGAACTCGCCCCGCCGATCGAGGACGAGGTGACGATCCCGCTGCGCTGAGCCGGTGCGGGCGGCCCCGATGCCGCGGGAACAGCACAGGGCGCCGCGGGGTTGGCACAGCCGTAGCCATTGAACGTTCAATGATGGAGGGTCCGTGCCACCGACCTCACGACCGCTGCGCAAGCTGGGTTTCCTGACCATCGGGCTGTTCGACGAGGCGGATCCACGCCGCGGCCACGAGTCGACGCTGGAGATCATCGAGCTGGGCGAGCGGCTCGGCTTCGACAGCGCGTGGGTACGCCACCGCCATCTGCAGTTCGGCATCTCCTCCCCCGTCGCGGTCCTGTCCGCGGCCTCCCAGCGCACCCGCCGCATCGAGCTCGGCACGGCGGTCATCCCGCTCGGCTGGGAGAACCCGCTGCGGCTGGCCGAGGACCTGGCCACCGTCGACCTGCTGTCCGGCGGCCGCCTCAACCCGGGTGTCAGCGTGGGCCCGCCGATGCACTACGACCAGGTCAAGGGCGCGCTCTACCCCGACACGGGCGACACCGAGGACTTCGGCTACGGACGAGTGGAACGGCTGCTGGACTTCGTACGGGGCAAGCCGGCGACGGACTTCAGCGGGCGGGAAGGGTTCGAGGTCTTCTCGCAGCGGGTGCAGCCGCACTCCCCCGGCCTGGGCCGGCGCATCTGGTACGGCGGCGGCAGCCTGCGCTCGGCCGGGTGGGCGGGCGAGCACGGCATGAACCTCCTCACCAGCAGCGTGGTGAAGGCCGAAGGCCCCGACGGGCCCTACGACTTCGCGGAGATCCAGCTCTCCCACATCCGCGCCTTCCGCGCCGCCCACCCCGACGGCGAGGCCGCCCGGGTCTCGCAGGGCCTCGTGGCCATCCCGACGGACTCGGCCTCGCCCGAACAGCGCGCCCGGTACGAGGAGTACGCCGCCAAGCGCACCGCCCGTACGGCCGAACCACAGGGCCCGGCGCGGCTGATGTTCGCGCCGGACCTGGTCGGCACATCGGCCGAGATCGCCGAGCGACTGCACGCGCACGCGGCGTTCCGGGAAGTGGACGAGGTGGCGTTCGCGCTGCCGTTCACGTTCGAGCACGAGGACTACGTACAGATCCTCACGGACATGGCGACGAAGCTCGGGCCGGCGCTGGGGTGGCGGGCGGGCGCGTGAGCATTCCGGCGGGCCGGGCGGGCCGACAGGGCGGGCTCCCTCAACAGAAGGGAGCATCCGGCGCGTTGGCCCAGAAGGAGAGGAACGACCAGGTCTGGGCACCGACGCGCCCGTCGACGACGATGCCGGCACATCGCTGGAAGTCCTCTGCCGCGGACTGCGTGACCGGGCCGAAGTCCCCGTCCTCGTCCAGATCGGCACCAATGGCGTGGTTCAAGTAGCACTGGGCCTGTTGGACGACTGCCCCGGATGACCCCACGCGAAGGTTCGGACGCCTGTTGGTGTAGTCGCACACATCGACGGGCCCCTGGGCCACGAGGGTTGCTGGACGCTTCAACTTGTGTGCGGCCTGGGCGTCGGCCGCCGCCGTGGTCACAGAGGTTTCCTGCGATGCCGCGGCGGCCGGTGGTCCCGCAAGGGTGATGGAAAGAGTCAGCGCCGCTGCGGCGGTGAGCACACGTCTCATCCAGATCACCTCCAGGAAGCATTCCCCCTTTCCTCATCGTGCGCTTCCCGCACCCGGGTTGCATCTCGGGAGAGCCGCAGGTCACCAACGCCCGGGGGCCGTTCCGGTGATCGGCTCCGACGCCTTGCCGTCCACCCCGGCGGGCACGTCCCCCGCGAGCATCACCCGGTGCATGATCCGCGGATGGTCGAGGTGCGCGGTGTCGCCGGGCGCCAGGTGCATGGTGGCGCGGTTGTCCCAGAACGCCACGCTGCCGGGTTCCCAGCGGAAGCGCACCGTGTACTCGGGCCGGACCGCCTGTTCCAGCAGCAGGTTCAGGATCGCGCCGCTCTCGGGCCGGGAGAGGCCGGCGATCTGCTCGACGTAGTAGCCGTTGACGTAGAGGATCCGCTCCCCCGTCTCCGGGTGGACGCGCACCAGCGGGTGCAGCGAGGCGACCTGACGGTCCAGCAGGTGGCGGACGTACGCGTCGTCCCCGGGCCGGGGCTGGTAGCCGACGCCGAGCCGGTGCTCGGCCCGCAGTCCGTCGACGAACTCCCGCAGCGGCGCGGAGAGTCCGGCATACGCCGCCGCCAGGTTCGACCAGGTGGTGTCGCCGCCGTAGGGCGGTACGGTCTCGGCGCGCAGGATCGTCGCGGCGGGCGGGTCGACGCGGGCGCCGTGGTCGCAGTGCCAGCCGCGCAGCAGGGTGTGGCGGCGGCGCCGCAGCCACTCGTCATGCTCCATGCCGAACCGCCCGCCCAGTTCCAGCCGGTCGGCGGTGGTCTCGATCTCGGGGAATTCCGGCGGCGAGGCCTTGCCGCGCCGGGGCAGCACCACCGGCTCACCGAAGCGACGCGCGAACGCCACATGGCCGGCGTGGTCCAGGCGCTGGCCCCGGAAGAACACCACCTTCCACCGCAGCACCGCCGCCCTGATCGCGGCGATCACCGCGTCGTCGAGGTCCGCGGCCAGGTCGACACCGCCGATCTCGGCGCCGATGTGCCCGGCGACCGGCTTCACCTCCACCCCGGTGTCCCGCGCCGCCTCGTCCGTGATCGGGCCGTCCGTCGTCATGAGCGCTCCGCTGGTCGTGGGCGTGTGTCTGCCGTCCCGAAGATCGTGACAGTGATCCCCGCCCGGGGCGACACCGCATCGGCGCACCTCACACCGCGAACTCCCGGATCACCGTGTTCCGGAACACCGCCCTCCCGTCGATGCCGAACAGCGCGAGCCCCGTGTCGACCAGATACGGGAAGGCGGCCGTCGAGTGCACGTACCGTCCGTCGTCGACGAAGAGTTCCACCGATGTGCGGTCGACCAGGACGCGGAGCCTCACCGTGCGCCGGGCCGGGTCGAAGGGGCTGTGGCTCTCCTGCCATCGGCCCGACATGTCCGGGGACACGGAGGGGCGGCGGTTGAGGTAGGCGTAGTCGCGGTGGACGCCGGCGTCGATGTGCCGGACGCCGTCCGGGGAGCGCCGCAACTGCACTCCCGCGCCCGTGAGCCGGTCCCAGGTGATGTCACAGGTCAGCTCGTAGGCGGTGCCCCGATAGTCGAGCAGGCGCGTGCCCTCGACCTCCAGGTCGCCGAGCGTCACCGTGCGGGAGACGTACCGGTCGAGCGCGGCGACCGGCCGGGACGCCAGGAAGTACGTGCCGTCACTCCCGCGCTTGAGCGTGATCTCGCGGACGATCGAGTCGGTGCCGTTGAAGCCGTCACTGTCGATCGTGGGCGTGATGTGGGCGTAGTCCCAGTTGTTCAGCCAGCCGATCGCGTAGCGGCCTTCTTCGTCGAGGGTTCCGTCGGTGCCGCGCTTGTCGAAGGTGACCGCCCCGTACCAGTCCCAGCCGTGGTCGAGCCACTGGGGATCGGTCGCGTCGGCGGTGAAGGCGCTGCCGTCGAAGGAGCCCGTCCAGTACGCGTACGTGTTCGGCAGCCCTGCGGCCTTGCCGTTGGCGCTCACGCCGAGCACCCACTTCACCGTGCCGTCCCCGGCGCGGATCCGGAACAGGTCGGGGCACTCCAGCACCCCGATGCCGCCCCTGACGAAACCGCTCACGTACCTCCAGGACCTGAGGTCGGCGGAGTGATAGAAGCCCACCTTGTCGTTCTCGGCGAGGGTCATCACCCACCGTCCGCGTTCCTCGTCGCGGATCACCTTGGGGTCGCGGAAGTCGCGCACACCGGGGTTGGGCAGCACCGGATCGGTGCCGTGCGGGGTGAACGAACGGCCGCCGTCGGTGGAGTAGTACAGGTACTGCGCCTGGTCGCTCGGGCCGTCGTGCGGCGACATCGTGGCCAGGACGACGACCGCGCCCGCCCCGAAGCCCGCGGTGTTCTCCGTGTCGACCACCGCGGAGCCCGACCAGACGTCGCCGTTGGCGTTGACGTCCTTGGGCACTGCGATCCCCCGGTCCGTGAAGGAGACCAGGTCGGTGCTGGTGGCCAGGCGCCAGGCGGTGCCGACCTCGCCGGAGAGGTAGTCGGCGTTGTGGAGGTAGTAGTAGTGGTACGCGCCGTCGATCCAGATGGGGCGCTGCGGGTCGTTCTTCCACTGTCCGGGGACGGTGAAGTGATAGGCGGCGCGGTAGCTCGCACCGGCCTCCTTCGGCCTGGCCTCGGCCGGACCCGCCGCGGCGGGCAGTAACGCGCCGGCCGTCCCCACGGCCGTGCCCGCGAACAGCGCTCTCCTGGTGATCCCGCTCATCACACTCGTTCCTCTCGTCGGAAACGGCGGCTCATGGGACCAGGACTCTCGGACCTAACTCGTTAAAGGTCAAGCGTTCACACGCCTTGACAGGTCCGTTCGGTCCTCACATCATCTGGGGCATCAACCCTCGTCTAACACGAGTTAGGCCCCATAGATGACCGACTCGCACCTCACCCGCCGCGCCCTCATGCGGTACGGCGCCTACGGCGCGGGGGCCGCCGCCCTGGCCGGCACCGCCGCGAGCTGGGACCGGCTCACCGGAGCCGACATCCCCGGCCGGGACGACGGCTCCCTGGTCGTCGCCACCCTCGGCCCCGCCTACGGGCCGGAGGCCATCCGCACGCTCCGGGAGGGCTTCCGCGAGCTGCACCCCGACATCAAGCTCCGGATCAACGCGGTGCAGGCCGTCGACTGGTCGGACTTCTTCGCGAAGATCCTCACCCAGGTCGCGGCGGGCACCGCCCCCGACCTCGTCTATGTCGCCACCGAGGGCGTGCAGCTGTTCGCGCAGCGGCTCGGCGTGGCCCTGGACAAGTGGGTGCGGCGGGACGCGGCCGAGCTGAAGGAGTACTTCGCCGACGTCCACCCGTCGCTGGTGGAGTCGATGATGTACGAGGGCAGCCTCTACCAGCTGCCGGTGGAGTTCAACGCGGCCGACATGTACTTCAACCGGCAGGTCCTGCGCCGGGCCGGGGCGGACTTCCCGCCGTCCGACTGGAACCGCGACGACTTCACCACGCTGCTGCGGGACATGAAGAAGTCCGGCGGCTCCCGCTTCACGCCGTACTTCTGGACCAACCGGCTGTGGGGCGGTGTCGTGCCCTGGCTGTTCGCGAACGAGACCAACCTGCTCACCGAGTCCAAGGCGCCCGGCGGGCAGTGGCTCTGGGACGGCTTCTATCCGGCGGCCCAGCGCAAGGGCCGCGGGGGCGGCTTCCGCTGGACGACACCGCAGGCCACCCACGACCGCGTGGAGGAGGTCTACGACTACCTCGCCTCCCTCATCCAGGACGGCCTGTGCACCCGCCCCGAGGGCGGCAACGGCCAGAACCTGATCGGCGTGTTCTCCACCGGCCGGGTCGGTGTCACACCGGCGGGCGGCTTCTGGGCGGGCGGCCTGCATCTGGCCGGGATGCGGCGGGACGGGTTCGACGTGCAGTACTTCCCGCGCTGGCGCACCCAGCGCATGCAGTACGGAGCGGCGGGCTACGCGCTGCTGCGCACCTCGAAGATGCAGGACGAGGCGTGGGAGTTCATCAAGTACGCGGCCCGCAAGGACACCCTCGACCGGCTGTTCGCCACGAACCAGACGACCCCGGCCCGCCGCTCGCTGCTGACCGCCGCCCGCTACGAGAAGACGGGCCCGGCGCGCTGGCCCGTCTTCTACGACACCCTCGACCGGTTCCCCGACACGGGCCCGATCCCGGCGCCGCCGCAGGTCGCGGAGGTCGAGCAGGTGCTGCTGAAGCACACCGGTACGGCCCTTGCCGCCGCGCGCTCGGTGCGTCCCGCGCTGCGCCGGATGCAGGGCGATCTGGAGAAGGCCATGGAGCGTGACGCGTGACGAACACCCAGACACCGCCCGCCCGGGCCGAACGCCCCGTGGCCCCGCCCGCCCCCGCGCCGAAGGGCCCCTCGGCCCGTGATCGCGGCACCCGGCTGCTGGCCACGCTGTTCCTGACACCGACGATCGTGGGCATCGTGGTCTTCACGGTCGTCCCGATCCTCGGCTCGGTGGTCCTGAGTCTGTTCCACTGGAATGTCATCGACTCGCCGTCCTACGCCGGGCTCTCCAACTACGGGGAGGTGTTCGGCGACGAGACCGTCCTGGTGTCCTTCCGCAACACGCTGGTGTTCATGGTGTTCGCGGTGGCGCTGCAGCTGCTGATCGCGCTGGCGCTCGCGCTGACCCTCAACGGGCGGATGCCGGTGTGGCTGCGGTCGGTGTTCCGCTCGGCGTTCTTCTTCCCGCTGGTGCTGTCCGCCGCGTCGATCTCGGTGGTGATGAAGTACCTGTTCAACCAGGACTTCGGGGTGGTCAACTGGCTGCTCGGCTTCGTCGGGATCGCGCCCGTGCCGTGGCTGACGTCGGAGAACGCGGCGATGGCGACCGTGGTCCTGGTCTATGTCTGGCAGCAGTTCGGCTTCTCGTTCCTGCTGTTCATCGGCGGCCTGAACAACATCCCGAAGGAGATTCACGAGGCCGCCGCCCTGGACGGCGCGAACGGCCTGCGCAAGCACCTCACCGTCACTCTGCCGCTGCTGTCACCGACACTGCTGGTCGCCTCGGTGGTCGGCATCATCAACGCGCTGCAGGTCTTCGAGCAGCCGTACGTCCTCACCAACGGCGGTCCCGGCGACTCCACCCGCACGGTCGTGATGGTGATCTACGAGACGGCGTTCGAGCAGCTGCGCTTCGGTGAGGCGTCCGCGGTGGGTGTGCTGCTGTTCGTGCTGATCATGGCGGTCACGGCCCTCCAGTTCCGGCTCAGCCGGCGTTTCGTCCACTACCAGTGAGCCGGGTGAGTCTTCCCATGAGCCAAGCAACCCTGTCCCCCGGCCGTGTGCGGTACCGGCTGGCGCCCTGGGCGCGGATCGCCGGTCTGGCCGTGTGCGCCCTGCTCACCCTCGGCCCGGTGGTGTGGACGGTCTCCACCTCGCTGCGCACGCCTGCCGAGGCGTTCGACCTGCCGCCCCAGATCGTCCCGGCGAACCCGTCCACCGAGGCGTACCGGGGCGTGTTCGACCAGATCGACGTCTGGCTGCTGGCGCTGAACTCCACGCTGGTCACCGGGCTGATCGCGGTCGGCCAGATGATCACGGCGGGCCTTGCCGGATACGCCTTCGCGCGGCTGGAGTTCCGTTTCAAGAAGCCGCTGTTCGGCCTGGTCCTGGCGACGATGATGGTGCCGTTGCAGGTCACCATCGTGCCGGTGTTCCTGGTGCTGAAGTCGATGAGCCTGACCGACACCCTGCTGGGATTGATCATCCCGGCTTTCCCGACCGCCTTCGGCACGTTCCTGATGCGCCAGTACTTCCTGGGCATGCCCAAGGACCTGGGCGAGGCGGCGATGCTGGACGGCGCCGGGCCCTGGCGGACCTTCCGCTCGGTGTACGCCCCGCTGGCCGCGCCCGGCCTCGCGATCGTCGGCGTACTGGCCTTCAACTACCACTGGAACGAGTTCTTCCGGCCGCTGATCCTCGAGACCTCGGGGCAGAACTACACGTTGCCACTGGGTCTGGTCTCCCTCCAGGGCAATCTCGGCACCGGCTCGATCTCCGTCGTGCTCGCCGGTGTCGTCCTCTCCATGATTCCCGCCGTCGCCGTGTTCGTCGTCGGCCAGCGCCCTCTGCGCGAGGGCATCACCTCCGCAGGAGTCAACCGTTGAGCCTCACCGCTCCCCCGCAGGACCCGCACGCCCCGCGCTTCCGGGTCCGCCCGCCGGCCAACTGGATGAACGACCCGAACGGGCCCTTCTTCTGGCGTGGCCGCCATCACCTCTTCTACCAGCACAACCCTGACGCCCCGGTGCACGCGAACGTCCACTGGGGGCACGCCTCCAGCCCCGACCTCGTGCACTGGGAGCACCACCCGATCGCGCTCACCCCGGCACCGGGCGGCCCGGACGAGGCGGGCTGCTGGTCGGGGTGTGTGGTCGACGACGACGGCGTGCCCACGGCCGTCTACACCGGGGTCGACCGGAACCACACCGGCCTCGGCACGATCTGCCTGGCCCGGGCGGCGGACCCGGACGACGAGAAGCTGACCGAGTGGACTCCCCTGCCCACTCCGGTGGTGACGGGCCCGCCCGAGGGGCTGGACGTGGTGATGTTCCGCGACCCGTTCGTCTTCGACCACGACGGACGCCGCCTGGCGCTGGTCGGCGCGGGGCACGCCGACGGCACGCCGTCGGTCCTGCTCTACGACTGCGACGACCTGACCGACTGGCGGTTCGCCGGTGTGCTCCTGGACGGCCGGGACCCGGCCGCCGCGGCGGCGTTCGGCGACCGGGCGACCGGCTGGGAGTGCCCGCAGCTGTACGCGGCGCGGGCCGGCGAGTGGGTGCTGGTCGTGTCGCTGTGGGACGGCCGTCCCTGGACCACCGGCTACCTGACGGGCCGTCTGAACGCGGACCTCCGCTTCACCGCCCGGGCGGGCGGCCGGCTCGACCACGGCCGTGACTTCTATGCGCCCGCGGTGCTCCAGGAGCCGGACCGGGCCCTGATGTGGGGCTGGTCGTGGGAGGCCCGCGCGCAGGGCGAGAGCGACTGGGCCGGTGTCCTGACCGCTCCTCGCGTCGTCGACGTCCATCCGGACGGTGCCCTGCGGGTGGCCCCGGCCCCGGAGCTGCACCGGCTGCACGACGCGGAGCCGTTCGTCACCGCCCCCGGCCGGACCGCGCTCCCGGCGGCCTACGACCTGACCGTCAGCGCCCGCGACCGCACCACCGTGACCCTCCTGCGCTCGGCCTCAGGAGCCGGGCTCACGGTCTGTCTCGACCCTGAAGAGGGCGCGGTGACACTCGACCGGGGGGACTGGCCCCGCGAGGAGGCCGAGGCGGCCGGGCCGATCGTCGTCCATGTGCCGCCGTACGAGGAGCTCACGGTGCGCGTCCTCGTCGACGGCTCGCTGTACGAGCTGTTCGTCGGCGACCGGGCCACGGTCACCGAGCGGATCTACCGGCGTCCGGACGACGTGAGTGAGTTGAGCGTGACGTCCGGCGCGGCCGTCACCGGATGGGCGCTGGTCCCACCGAAGCGCGGCTGATCACCGGGCAGGCCAGACGCCGCACGGTGGCGGGCGGTGTCCGTCCGGTGGCGATGGCTTCGAGGAGGAGCCCGGCCGCGGCCTCCCCCATCGCCCGGTGGGGCAGCGCGACGGTGGTGAGGGGCGGCGCCAGGTAGGCGGCCATGTGCTCCTGGTCGTCGTAGCCCACCACCGACAACTCGCCGGGCACGGAGATCCCGAGCCGGGTCGCGGCGTGCAGG
>NZ_JBSHKH010000066.1:0-43992 GCF_053643595.1 Streptomyces sp. NPDC055506
GGACGGTGCCTAGTCGCCGTTGCCCGGCATCGGCGTCGTCTTCTGGATCTGCATCAGGAACTCGGCGTTCGACTTCGTCTGCTTCATCTTGTCCAGGAGCAGCTCGATCGCCTGCTGCTGGTCGAGCGCGTGCAGCACACGGCGCAGCTTCCAGGTGATGGCGAGCTCATCGCTGCCGAGCAGGATCTCTTCCTTGCGGGTACCGGACGCGTCCACGTCCACCGCCGGGAAGATGCGCTTGTCGGCGAGCTTGCGGTCGAGCTTGAGCTCCGCGTTGCCGGTGCCCTTGAACTCCTCGAAGATCACCTCGTCCATGCGGGACCCGGTGTCCACCAGCGCGGTGGCGAGGATGGTCAGCGAGCCGCCGTCCTCGATGTTGCGGGCCGCACCGAAGAAGCGCTTCGGCGGGTACAGGGCGGTCGAGTCGACACCACCGGACAGGATGCGGCCGGAGGCGGGCGCGGCCAGGTTGTAGGCACGGCCCAGACGCGTGATGGAGTCCAGCAGGACGACCACGTCGTGCCCGAGCTCGACCAGTCGCTTGGCGCGCTCGATGGCGAGCTCGGCGACGGTCGTGTGGTCCTCGGCCGGGCGGTCGAAGGTCGAGGAGATGACCTCGCCCTTCACCGACCGCTGCATGTCGGTGACCTCTTCCGGGCGCTCGTCGACCAGGACGACCATCAGGTGGCACTCGGGGTTGTTGTGCGTGATCGCGTTGGCGATCGCCTGCATGATCATGGTCTTGCCGGTCTTCGGCGGGGCCACGATCAGACCGCGCTGGCCCTTACCGATCGGCGACACGAGGTCGATGATGCGGGTGGTCAGCACGCCCGGGTCGGTCTCCAGGCGGAGCCGGTCCTGCGGGTACAGCGGCGTCAGCTTGTTGAACTCCGGCCGCCCGCGCCCGGATTCGGGCGCCATGCCGTTGACGGAGTCCAGACGGACCAGCGCGTTGAACTTCTCGCGGCGCTCGCCCTCCTTCGGCTGACGGACGGCACCGGTGATGTGGTCACCCTTGCGCAGGCCGTTCTTACGGACCTGGGCGAGGGAGACGTACACGTCGTTCGGGCCGGGCAGGTAGCCGGACGTGCGGATGAAGGCGTAGTTGTCGAGGATGTCCAGGATGCCCGCGACGGGGATCAGGACGTCGTCCTCGGTGATCTGCGGCTCCTGCACGTCGTCGCGGCCGCGACGGCCACGGCGGTCACGGTAGCGCCCGCGACGGCCACGGCGGCCGCCCTCGAAGTCGTCGTCATCCTGCTGCTGGCCACGGTCCTGACGACCGCCACCGCCGCCCTGCTGCTGGCCCTGCTGCTGGCCGCGCTGGCCGCCCTGCTGGTCGTCGCCCTTGCCCCGGCCGCCGCGGTCACGGTCCCGGCCGCGGTCACGGCGGTCGCGGCGGCGGCCCTCGCCACCGTCGCCGGAGTCGGACTTGGCGTCGTTCTGGGACTGCTGCGACTGCTGCGCCGGCGCCTCGGCCTTGGCGTCGTTCTTCGCCTCGGCGGTGACCGTCTCGGCGGCGGAGGCCGGGGATCCGGCGTCGGCGGTGGCACGGCGACGGCGGCGCTCGGCGGGCTCGTCGTTGCTGGCGGGCTGGCCGGGAATCTCGATCTGCTGCTGGGCCACGGCCTTCTCGGCCTTGTCGGCGGGGGCCTCGGAGGCCTGCTTCGCGTCCGCCTTCTTCTCCGCCTTCTCGGCGTTGTCCCCCGTACGGGTCCGGGAGGTGGCGCGGCGCTTCGGCTTGGTCTCGGCGGGGGCGTCGGCCTTCGCGGCCGGAGCGGCGCCGCCGGACGCCTGCGCCTCCTTGATGACCTCGATCAGCTGGCTCTTGCGCATACGCGCCGTGCCCTTGATGCCGAGGCCGGATGCGACCTGCTGCAGCTCGGCCAGCACCATGCCCTCGAGGCCGGTACCGCGGCGCCGCCGGGAGCCGGCACCGGTGGCAGGCGCGGAGGCGTCCGTGGCGGGCGCGGCAGCGGTCTCCTCGACACGTGCGCCCATCAGATCGGTGGTGTCGCTCACGAAGGGTCCTTCCCTGGAGCGGACGTCGGCCTGTCTGGCTCGGCGACCGGTTGTGCTGTCCGACTTCGGTCCGTGTGGTGTGAACCGTGCCGGGGCGGTGGTCCGCCTAAGCGGCGGAGGAATCTGGTGATGGCGCTTCCTTGAGCCGTGGCACCCAGTGTCAGTGTCACGCGGCGTGGTCGCACCGGTTCCGGAGCGTGCCCTGCGCCCCGCTCAGTGTTCGCGTACGGCGTACGGTCCGACGTACGAAACACAGTGCGGCTTGGGGGGCTCCCGGAAGAATGTCTGTCCCGGACGGGGACACGAGGCACCTCGCCATGGTGGGGTCGGGTGCAGACTTGAGGTTAACACTACCGGATCCAACAAACATTCCCCCTCTCCAAATCCGGCAACCGAGTGCTAAAAGTCGCCGGGTGCCGCGAGCGGAAGAACGCTCGCGCCCTGTGCGTCGAGGCTCAGCCGGTTCGCGGCCCAGTCCGCGCCCGCCAGGGCCTCGACCTTGTCGGCGGTGCCCTCGTCGGTCAGTGCCATGACCGTCGGTCCGGCGCCGGAGATGACCGCCGGGACACCCTCGGCCCGCAGCCGCTCCACCAGCGCCGCGCTCTCGGGCATGGCGGGGGCGCGGTACTCCTGGTGCAGGCGGTCCTCGGTGGCGGGCAGCAGCAGTTCGGGGCGCCGCGTCAGGGCCTCGACCAGCAGGGCGGCCCGGCCCGCGTTGACGGCGGCGTCGATGTGCGGGACGGAGCGCGGGAGCAGTCCGCGCGCCGTCTCCGTCAGAACCGGCTTTCCTGGCACGAAAACCACCGGAACGATGGAATCGGCGGGCTCCATCCTGATCGCGCGGGCCGCTCCGCCCTCCATCCAGGACAGGGTGAAGCCGCCCAGCAGACACGCCGCGACGTTGTCGGGGTGGCCCTCGATCTCGGTGGCGAGCTCGAGCAGCGCGGTGTCGTCGAGCTTGGCGTCGGCGCCTATGGTCACGGCGCGGGCGGCGACGATCCCGGCGCAGATGGCGGCCGAGGAGGAGCCCAGGCCCCGGCCGTGCGGAATGCGGTTGGCGCAGACGATCTCCAGGCCGCGCGGCTGTCCGCCGAGCAGGTCGAAGGCCGTGCGCAGGGAACGGACGAGGAGGTGCTTCTCGTCGCGCGGGAGCGTCTCGCTGCCCTCACCCGCGATGTCGATGTGCAGCCCGGAGTCGGCCACCCGGACGACGACGTCGTCGTACAAGCCCAGCGCGAGGCCGAGGGCGTCGAAGCCCGGGCCGAGGTTGGCGCTGGTGGCGGGGACGCGCACCCGGACGGCGGCGGCGCGGAACGCTGGACCGGCCATCGCTCGATGACTCTCCTTGAGCTGCGTGATTGTCGAATGACGTTCGATGGACATTCGATGCGTACGAGAACCCTGGGGGCCGCTGCCGACCGGGATGGCCGGCCGCTGTCCCGGCCGCGGAGACGGCGCGGCACCGTGCTCTATGCGGAGGCATATGCGGCGGGCGGGTTCAGTACAGCCTATCGAAAGAAGGTTCTGTGGCGACATAGGGCGCACAGGAGGCGCACGATGCGTGTCGTATGAGCCCTGTGCACCCCCTGTGGGGTACTTCCCCGGGCAAGCGCCGTCTTACGCCGGACCGTGCCGAGCGCTACACCGGCGCTCGGCACGTCCGCGCAGGTCAGGCGAGTCCGAGGCGCTCCGCCGCGGCCGCCGAGTCGACGGGGACGGTGACCGGCTGCGGGGCGCCGGCGACGGCCCAGTCGGGGTCCTTCAGGCCGTTGCCGGTGACGGTGCACACGATCCGCTGCCCCGGGTCGACCTTGCCCTGCTCGGCGGCCTTCAGCAGACCGGCGACGGACGCGGCGGACGCGGGCTCGACGAAGACGCCCTCCTGGGAGGCCAACAGCCGGTAGGCGCGCAGGATCTCACGGTCCGTCACCTCGTCGATGAAGCCGCCGGACTCGTCCCGCGCGGCGATCGCGTGGTTCCACGACGCCGGGTTGCCGATGCGGATGGCGGTGGCGACGGTCGACGGGTCCTTGACGATCTCGCCGCGCACGATCGGGGCGCTGCCGGAGGCCTGGAAGCCCCACATCCGGGGGGTCCGGGCGGAGACGCCGTCGGCGGCGTACTCCTTGTAGCCCTTCCAATAGGCCGTGATGTTGCCCGCGTTGCCCACCGGCAGGACGTGGATGTCGGGCGCGTCGCCGAGCATGTCCACGATCTCGAAGGCGGCCGTCTTCTGGCCCTCGATACGTACCGGGTTGACCGAATTGACCAGCGCGACGGGGTAGTTGTCGCTCAGGGCGCGCGCGAGGGTGAGGCAGTCGTCGAAGTTGCCGTCGACCTGGAGGATCTTCGCGCCGTGCACGAGGGCCTGGCCCATCTTGCCGAGCGCGATCTTGCCCTGCGGCACGAGCACGGCGCAGACCATCCCGGCCCGCACGGCGTACGCGGCGGCGGAGGCCGACGTATTGCCGGTGGAGGCGCAGATGACGGCCTTGGCCCCTTCCTCCTTGGCCCGGGTGATGGCCATGGTCATGCCGCGGTCCTTGAAGGACCCGGTGGGGTTCGCGCCCTCCACCTTCAGGTGGACCTCGCAGCCCGTGCGCTCGGAGAGCACCTGCGCGGGCACGAGCGGTGTGCCGCCCTCGCGGAGCGTCACGACCGGCGTGGTGTCGGATACCGGCAGCCGGTCCCGGTACTCCTCGATGATTCCGCGCCACTGGTGGGTCATTGCTGGTTACTCTCCTTCAACCCGCATGATGCTGGCGACACCACGCACGGTGTCGAGCTTGCGCAACGCCTCGACGGTCCCGGTGAGGGCGGCGTCGGACGCACGGTGCGTGACGACGACGAGGGAGGCCTCGCCGTCCTTCCCCGACTGGCGAACCGTATCGATCGAGACTCCGTGCTCGGCGAACACGGTCGCGACCTGGGCGAGAACACCCGGTTTGTCGGCCACGTCGAGGCTGATGTGGTAGCGCGTGACCACGTCGCCCATCGGCGACACCGGCAGGGCGGCGTAGGCGGACTCGCCCGGTCCGGTCGCGCCGCTGAGCCGGTTGCGGCAGACGGCGACGAGGTCGCCGAGCACGGCGGAGGCGGTCGGGGAACCGCCCGCTCCGGGGCCGTAGAACATGAGCTGCCCGGCGGCGTCGGACTCGACGAACACGGCGTTGTAGGCACCGCGGACGGAGGCCAGTGGGTGGCTCAGCGGGATCATGGCCGGGTGCACGCGCGCGGTGACAGACGCACCGTCAGCGGCCCGCTCACAGATGGCGAGCAGCTTGATGGTGCAGCCCATCTCCCTGGCGGAGGCGAAGTCGGCGGCGGTGACCTCGGTCATGCCCTCGCGGTAGACGTCGTCGAGACGCACGCGCGTATGGAAGGCGATGCCGGCGAGGATGGCGGCCTTGGCGGCGGCGTCGAAGCCCTCGACGTCGGCGGTGGGGTCGGCCTCCGCGTACCCCAGGGCGGTGGCCTCGTCGAGGGCCTCCTGGTAGCCGGCCCCGGTCGAGTCCATCTTGTCGAGGATGAAGTTGGTCGTGCCGTTGACGATGCCCATCACCCGGTTGATCTTGTCGCCGGCGAGGGACTCGCGCAGCGGCCGGATCAGCGGGATGGCACCGGCGACGGCGGCCTCGTAGTAGAGGTCCTTGTCGTGCTGCTCGGCGACGGCGTGCAGGGCGGCCCCGTCCTGGGCGAGCAGCGCCTTGTTGGCGGAGACGACGGAGGCGCCGTGCTCGAAGGCGGTGGTGATGAGGGTCCGGGCGGGCTCGATCCCGCCGATCACCTCCACCACGACATCAATGTCGCCGCGCTTGACGAGGGCGGTGGCGTCGGTGGTGACGAGGTCCTGGTCGATGCCTTCCCTGACCCGGTCGGGACGCCGTACGGCCACGCCCGCGAGCTCCACGGGGGCGCCGATCCTGGCGGCGAGGTCGTCGGCGTGCGTCGTCATGATGCGCGCCACCTCTGAGCCGACCACTCCACAGCCCAGCAGCGCCACCTTCAGCGGACGCGTACGCATCATCCGACCTCGTTTCCTCATACCGTCTACGGTTGCACCAGTCTCACTCACCGGACGGGACTTTCTGCCCTTCGTCCGGATCGTGAGATATCTATTTCATTTGTACGGGGGTGGGAGACAGGAGATCTTCCACCATCCCCGGCGTGGCTCAGCCGACGTCGAGACGCAGCAGATCCTCCTCGGTCTCGCGGCGGACGATCACCCGGGCCTCGCCGTCGTGCACGGTGACGACCGGCGGCCGCAGCACGTGGTTGTAGTTGCTGGCCATGGAACGGCAGTAGGCGCCCGTCGCGGGTACGGCGATGAGGTCACCCGGTGCCAGGTCGGCCGGCAGGAACGCGTCCTTGACCACGATGTCCCCGCTCTCGCAGTGCTTGCCGACGACACGGGCGAGCATCGGCCCGGCGTCGGAGGTGCGGGAGACGAGCGCGACGCTGTACTCGGCGTCGTACAGCGCGGTGCGGATGTTGTCCGACATGCCGCCGTCGACGGAGACGTACGTCCGCAGCCCGTCGAGGGGCTTGATGGTGCCGACCTCGTAGAGCGTGAAGGCGGTCGGACCGACGATGGCGCGGCCCGGCTCCACGGAGATGCGCGGCGTGCGCAGCTTGGCGGCCTCGCACTCCCGCGTGACGATCTCGGTGAGCGCCTTGGCGATCTCGTGCGGCTCGCGCGGGTCGTCGTCGCTGGTGTACGCGATACCGAGCCCCCCGCCGAGGTCGATCTCCGGCAGCTCGACGCCGTGCTCGTCGCGGACGTCCTTGAGCAGCGAGACGACCCGGTGGGCGGCGACCTCGAACCCGGACATGTCGAAGATCTGCGAGCCGATGTGGCTGTGGATGCCGACGAGTTCGAGCCCGTCGAGCTGCAGGGCACGGCGTACGGCCTCGGCGGCCTGCCCGCCGGCCAGCGGAATCCCGAACTTCTGGTCCTCGTGGGCGGTGGCGATGAACTCGTGGGTGTGGGCTTCCACACCCACGGTGATCCGGATCAGGACCTTCTGCCGCTTGCCGAGGCTCTGCGCGATGTGGGCGACCCGGGCGATCTCCTGGAAGGAGTCGAGCACGATGTGGCCCACGCCGGCCTCGACGGCCCTGGTGATCTCGTCGACGGACTTGTTGTTGCCGTGGAAGGCGATGCGGTCTGCGGGCATGCCAGCGGAGAGGGCGGTGGCCAGCTCGCCGCCGGAGCAGACGTCGACGTTCAGCCCTTCCTCGTGCAGCCAGCGCACCACGGCACGGGAGAGGAACGCCTTGCCGGCATAGAAGACGTCGGCGTCGGTCCCGAAGGCGGTGCGCCACGCACGCGCGCGGGCCCGGAAGTCGGCCTCGTCGAGGACGTAGGCGGGGGTACCGAACTCCTCGGCGAGCTCCGTGACGGCGATGCCGCCGACGGTGACGACACCGTCCTCGTCCCGCCTGACGGTCTCGGCCCACACCTTGGGGTCCAGGGCGTTGAGGTCGGTGGGCGGGGCGGAGTAGTGGCCCTCGGGGAGGACATCGGCGTGACGGGGCCCGGCGGGGTGTGCGGAACGGCTCATGTTCGTGTCTTTCAGAGGTGATCGGGTGCGTCGATGCCGAGCAGGGACAGGCCGCCGGCCAGCACCGTCCCGGCGGCTTCGGCGAGCGCGAGCCGGGCACGGTGGGCGGCCGAGGGTTTCTCCTCGCCGAGGGGCAGCACGGCGGAGAGCAGCGGCAGCGTGGCGTCGGCGACGGTGACGAGGTGCCGGGCCAGGCGGTCGGGGGTGTGGTCGGTGGCGGCGGCCGTGAGGACACGTGGGTGGTCGCCGAGTGCGGCGATCAGCGGTGCCGTGTCGGGTGTGTGCGCGGGGCCGGGCTCGGGCCGGAAGCCGAGGTCGTCGGCGTTGCGCAGCAGGGCCCGGGTGCGGGCGTGGGCGTACCGGACGCGGAAGAGGGGGTTGGCCTCCCGCTGGACCAGATGATCGCCGGTGATCCTGGGCCGGTCGTGCGCGGCGGGGTACAGCAGGGCCCAACGGGCGGCGTCCCGGCCGAGGGGAAGGGGGTCGGTGGGGGCGGGGACGGGGCGGATGGTGACGTCGGGGACGGGCCGGAGGGGGTGGGGCCCTGGGGAGGGGTCCGGCACTCGGGAGGGGTCCGGCACTCGGGAGGGGCGGGCCTCCATGCCGCCGGGATCCACACCACCGGCGGCGGAGGAGATACCGCCGGCGTCCGAACCCTCGCTGTCCACGCCCTCGCTGTCCACGCCCTCGTTGCGCACACCCTCGGTGTCCAGGCCGAGGACGGTTCCCCACTCCGGCGCGGGCCGCCCGTCGTAGCTGACGCGGACGGAGTCGCCCTGGCTGCGCAGCAGCCGGGCCGTGGCATCCGCGACCACGACGGCACGGACCTCCGCCGGGCACCGGAGCCGGACGACGTTCCCGCTGGGCCCCGCGGCGTGGCCGTACCGCCGCCCGCGCCGCAGGATCTCTTCGATCAGCGCGACGGAGGCGCCGCTTCCCAGGCTGAGGTTGAGGAATCCGGCACCGGTGACGACGACGTCGGTGATGCGGTGGTCGTCGAGGAGACGCGCCCGCAGGATCTCGGCAACGCACCGGGGCGGCTGCTCCGCCGCACGGGCCAGTCGGAGGGCGATGTTGGTGGCGTAGTCGCCGCAGCCCCCTGGCCCTGGCCTGGTGACCACGGCCCGCTCCGGCACGGCCACGCTGAGCTCGCCCTCGTCGACAGCGCGACGCACGGCGTGCAGCACGGTGCGGGAGAGTTCGACGGGGGTCACGGGCACAAGCGTATGGGAGGAGGGGGGTGGGTATGCGAACCGGTTTAGGGAGGGTCCGGGATGTGGACGGCGGCTTCCCTCAGGAGGCCGAGCGGCCGCTCGTCACCTACGGTACGGCCGGCTGATCGACGGTCTGCGCCCGGGCGGTATCGCCCCCGATGTCGGGGACACCACCGCCCTGCCTCTCCCGACGCCGGGCCCGCTCCATCAACTGCCGCACCATCCCGACCAGTTCGGCGGGCTCGAAGGGTTTGGCGAGGAAGGCGTCGACGCCGACTTCGAGCCCGGCCTCGACCTCGGGCTGGGTGCAGGCGCTGATGATGGCGAGGGGCAGGTCACGGGTCAGCGGATCGGTCCGCAGCCGGGCGGCGGTCCTGAGCCCGTCCAGCCGGGGCATGACGACGTCGAGGGTCACGACATCGGGCCGCACCTGATGAATCACATCAAGACACTCGGCACCATCGGCCGCGGTCACGACCTCCAGCCCCTCCAGCTCGAGGTTGACCCTGATCAACTGCCGGATGACCTTGTTGTCGTCCACAACAAGCACCCGACCCGACGCGCCTGGCACAACTCGAGAGTAGGTCGGCCCCGGCCACCGCGTCCGGGTTTTCCCCACTTCCACCCCGCACGGGCGACCCACACACCCGCCCCCGGCAGCGGAAACCCGTTGATGACCACCCCGAGGGAGCTGGTAGTGTTCTACCCGTCGCCGCGAGCAATCGCGCCGGACACGCCCCCGTAGCTCAGGGGATAGAGCAACGGCCTCCGGAGCCGTGTGCGCAGGTTCGAATCCTGCCGGGGGCACCCTTGATGAGGTGCCTAAAGACCCCGTGACCAGCGAAAATGCTGAGTGCGGGGTCTTTGTGTTTGTGCAGACGTGTGCCGGTCGGAGCGGGCGTATGTCGAGGTCCGTGGACGAGGCGTGGACGGGATCTTGAAGCATCGCCGCAGGTGAGGGCCTAGAGATGGTGCGGGTCTATCAGCCCCATGCGGTCCCCCTGCCCTGGCAAGGGCGGAGATCGCGGACGCCGTGGCGGCGCTGTAGGCGGGACCGCATTGGCAAGGAGGCAAAAGTGCGGGTGAGCGGGCGGCGGACGGGAGCACGCGCAGCAGCCAACTTACCTACTTCATACGACCGTTCGAAGCAGAGGCCATCTTGCCTGCACGAGGGAGGTCAGGAACCTCAGCAATCTGACAAAACGCCGAACTAACAGGTGTGCGACATCTAGACTCCGGACAAGGGCAGCGAGCCACGGACAATTCGGAGGGGAAATGAGCGCGAGCGGGACCCGCACTTGCTCTTGGTGCGGCGAGGGAGGGCACGACAGGCGGTCGTGTGACGTCTCTTCTAACGCTGGGAAGTGCAGCGTGTGTCACTACCGCGGGCATGACAAGCGCAATTGCCCGCGCAAGTGAGGCAGCATCACCGCAGGTAAGGCACGAAACGAGGAAGGCCCCAGACGATATGCCTGGGGCCTCAGTGTTGCGGCGAGACGTCTCACTCGTACTCGCGCAGCAGGTCCTCGATCCGCCGGTTAGCGACGTCCTGCCGTCCGTCGAGGCACTTGGCGTAGCGGGTCAGCAGGACCTCGACGCTGTTGCCGGCGCGCTCGGCCACCTCGGTGGGGTCGACACCGGCGTTGAGCCACGTCGACAGCGCCGAGTGCCTCAGGTCGTACGGCCTACTCGCGAGCGGCGAGGCCGCGACGGCCGGCGGGAGCGCGAGGAGCCGAGCTTCCTGCCACACGCGGTAGTAGGTCGAGGACGGGACGACCGAGCCCTTCTCGCTGAAGAACAGCCGCCCGTCGTCCGCCGTGCCGAAGGTGGCCAGGTGCTCGCGGAGTACGGCGACGAGGTGAGGCGGGATCGGCACCCGCCTCACGTCCTCGGTCGGCCGGTTCTTCAGCCCGCGGTCGTCATGTGTCTCCCCCGAGTCGGTCCACTGCTTGCCGACAGACGGACGGGTCCGGTGGAGCAGCGCCGAGCCCCAGCCCTGCTCGGGAAGCTTCAGGTCCGTCTCGACGAGGCCGACCGCTTCCGCCGGCCGTAAGCCACCGAAGTACATGGCGGCGAACAGACCCACGAGGCGGCGACCACGGGCACGCCGGTACCCACCCACGTAGGAAACCGCCGCCAGGAGGTTCCGTGCCTGCTCCGGATTGGCGACCACCCGCGGGTCGACCTGGTTGGACACCTTCGGCTTCTGCCAGCGGACAGCCGTGATGGGGTTTTCACGCAGCTCCCCCAGGTCGACGGCGTAATTCGCGGCATTGACGAGCGTCCGACGCTTGCGCCGCACGGTCTCCGCCGCTGCCGCCGTGCCGTCGAGCTTGAGCTTCAGCGAGTCGAGGACCGTGCGAGCCGTGGCCGCTTCAGCGAGATCGGCGAGCGGCCGGGATGCCTTGGATACCCAGTGGAGAATGTTCTGCACGTCACCCGGGACTTCCCGGTCCCCGGGCCCTGGCAGCACAAAGGCCCAGTTGCGCAGTGCTCTGCGGATTTCCTCGTCGGACGGTCGTCCGGCGCGTTCGTCGAGGAGTTCCAGCGTCACGCTGGTGAGAGCTTCGTTGATGCCGTCCCGTGTGTTGGGGGCGGCATGAGGCCACTTCATGGCGAGGTACCTGAGAGCGAAGGCGTACCACGACACTGCCGACTTCTTCTCTTCCATCGAGGCCGGAAGTCCCGACTCCGTGTCGAACTCCTCGCCCTCGCGCATCGCACGCATGAGCTTCGTGCGGTAGTGGTCGGCAAGCGCCTTGGTGCGGAATGACTCCGAGAACACATTGCCTGCGACGGACCAGCGGACACCGTACGAAGGCGTCTTGGTGTCCCGCTTACGGACTCCCCAGACCTTCACATCGAGCGACTTCACGCCGCCTCCTCCAGCTGTCGCAGCCACGTGTTGAAGTCACTCCGCCGAACCCGCAGCTCTCCGTTGGGCAGCTTGAATGCGGCCGGCCCGTACCCGAGTTCTCGCCAGCGGTAGAACGTCCGACGGGAGACACCGCCCAGCTCATCCAGGACTTGCCGAACGGTCATCAGCTCGTCGCGACGGGCGTCCATGTCGGTTCTCCTTCCGTTCCGGGGGCGGGTTCGAGGGACGCAGCGAGCCAGGCCTCGCCGTTACTCAGGCCGGTTCCGGCGAAGACCCAGTGGGCGAGGACGAGCGTGGTTTCGCCGTCCTGGGGAACGGCCGTGGGCGCTTGTGCGCGGCGCCATTCGGCGCGGGCGTCACGGAGGGCGCCGAGGGTGGTGGAGTAGCGGCGGGACTTGGTGGAGAAGTGGCCGCGGAAGCCGAGCATGTGGGCCCAGGCGCGTAAGCGGAGGTGTTCGAGGTCCTTGCGGGCACCGAGGGTCCAGGCCGTCCGGATCATGCGCCGGGCGTGGTCGGTGATCCGGGCCTGTGCGAGTTCGGCGAGGAAGCGGATGGGCCGGTCCAGGGTGCCGGTCGCCGTTTCGGCGCCTTTGGTGGCGTACTTGGCGATGTACGCAGCCACGGCCCGGTCGGTCAGCTCATGGCCGCCGTCGAAGCCGGCGGAGCGGATGATGCGTACGTCGAGTTGGCGGCCGAAGGTGAAGGTGTGGGCGCGGCCATCGACGTCGGGTCCGTTGACGTGGGTGGTGGTGACTGCGGCATGGATGGCGTCGGTCAGCAGCTTGGCGGACGCCCAGGCCGGAGGGGCCGTGTCGCCGCCCTCCGGGCCGTCGAGGCGGATGACCGCGTGGAAGTGGACGGCGCCCCGCTTCTGGTACTCGGCGACCTTGGCGAAGGAGACGCGCGCGTGATGCCGAAACGCGCGTTGGGTGAGTCCGGCGCGCTTGGCGATCTCACGTCGCAGGTAGATCGAGAAGCGCCGCCAGAGGGCTCCGGCGTGTGCGTTCCAGAGCACGGCCGCCTCGTAGTCGTATGCGTCCGGGTCGAGGGGCGTGCCGAGGGCCGGGTCTGTGTCGTCGTGCCGGGTGCCGCAGCGGCAGGGCCGCCCGCTGGAGGGGCGGTTGTGGACGGGGCCGAAGCTCGGTGCGGTGAGGGTGGCGAAGACACGCGGGTGTGTGCCGACCTGTTCGGCGGTGCCCTTGCCGCCGCGGAGTCCGGCGGTGATCAGGTGGAAGGTGTCTCGGCGGTAGACCTCCGCGCACGCAGTGCAGCGGTTGGCGCGGCGGTTGTTGCAGCGGACGAGGAGACTTCCGGCGGGCAGGGAGGACGAGTCGAGGTGGTGGAGGACGCGCCCGATCTCTCCGGTTGTCCGGTCGACCGCGTACTCGGTGCGGTGGCCGTCAAGGCGCACGGGGTTGGTGCAGCCGCCCAGGCCGGAGAGTTGGCGGGCCAGCTCGGGCATGGTGCCGAGGGAGGCCAGCATGGAGAGTTCCGCCAGCGGGGGCGGAGTCTGCCGGGTGATGATGGGTCTTCCTTTCGGCCGTTTCGGCGGTTGGGAGGGACGGCCCCGGGGCGGCGGGATGCTTGGCGGCGTTTGCCGCCCCGGCGGCCGGTCAGCGCCTGTTGGCGCCGGTGATGAGTGAGCGCAGGACCGTGGCAGCGATGGCCACGGACACCGCCGAGATGGCGACCGCCGCCAGGAGCGCGGTGAGGACGACGCCGAGGACGACCACGGCGGCGACCGCACCGGCGCCGACCCCCACGAACGGGGCGACCGAGCGGCCGGCGGAGGGAACCGGGGCATGGTCCTGCGGGATGTGGGTGGTGATGCTCGGGACGTGCGGGGTGTCAGGCAGTTTGGGGCGGAACATCGCGGGACTCCTTGTCGGTCGGGGTGTCATTCGTGGGTGCCGTTGACGACGTCGACCCCGGAGCGGGTGCCGGACTCGATGGCCGGGGCGAGGATGGTGTGCGAGAGCCAGAAGCCGAACAGCGCGATCACGACGGCGACCCAGAGGCGGACGCCGAGGAACTTGATCGCGGCCCAGGCGATGACGCCCAGGACGAAGACGAGCGGCAGCGAGACGGTCACGGGAACTCCTCAGCGGACGCGGCAGCAGTGAGTGCGCGCGGCCAGCTCGGCGGCGGCGCGACTGTCGTAGTCAGTGGCGAAGCCGCACCGCGGAGCCGTGCAGGCGGCGGTGTGCTTCTCACGGCCCCGGCCGTCGAAGTAGGTGCCGACCTGGACGGGGCCGATGCGGACGACGCGGCGGAAACGGCGGTTGGCGGACATCAGGGCATCTCCTTGTCGGTCTCACCGGTGAAGTCGGTGACGTGGTCGGCCAGCCAGCGCAAGATCTCGTCGCCCTCGTAGCTGTCGGCGGCGAGGATCACCGGCTCGGCGATCAGCACGGCTTCGGTCAGACGGTTCTGTCGGGTCAGCTCGGCGGCGCGCTTCAGCGCGCGGAGCGTGGACGGGCGCAAGGGAGAGATTCCTCCGGCAGTTAGGTGAGTTGGGTGGTGATGGCTTCGGCGAGCGGCATGGGCACACCGAGCCGGGCGCGAAGGGTCGAGGTGTCGATGTCGGTCCCGGTCCGGGCGCGGTGTTCGTCGGCGACCTTGCGGGCGAGAGTGACGAGCGCGGGCGGTAGCGAGGGCGGAGGCGGCGGAGTCGACTTCGCTGCGGCGGACGGCAGTTCGGGCGCAGCCGAGGGCGGCTCGACGTCCGCGGCGGTCAGTTCCGGCGCCTGTGCCGTCGAAGACGGTTCCGGTGCCGTCGCCGGGCCCGTGCCGGGATTCGTTGCTCCGTGAGCGAGCAGCGTGCCGCCCAGGAAGGCGACCGCGGGCCAGCCGGCGACGAGGATGCGGAGCCAGGCCGGTACGTTCTCCAGGTCGAGCAGACCGGCGGTGGCGACGTTGGCGCCGAGGGACGCGGTCAGCGCGACGAGGAACCAGCACCACCCGGCGGTTTTCGCCTCACCGGAGCGCAGGCGCCGCCAGGCCGCCACCAACAGCAGGTCGACGGAGACCGGATAGGCCCACGCCTTCCAGCCGTCCTGTCCGGCGGCGAGTGCCAGGTCATGCAGGTGAGCGAAGGACAGCGCGGCGGCGATCAGGGCTTGAACGAGTACGGCGTCCACACGGACGGGCAGGGCGCGCACGGCCACTCCTTCCAGTTCCGGGCATGGGTGGGGTAGGGACTTGGCGCGGGACGGCCGCGCCGACCGTGGGAGCGGGTTGGTTACTCGGTGATCGGCTGAGGAGTGGCCAGGGGGCCGGACCCCTTCACCGGCACGGGCGGGACGTGGGGCCGGAACGGCGCGAGCGCCGGAACGTCCGGGGCGAGGTGCGCCGTCTCGCGGCAGGTGGCCGCAGCGTCGGCGAGGGACAGGTACGGCGTGCGGATGCGGGACCAGCCGCCGGACGTGTCTCCGACGACCGCGAGGCCGGGCAACTCGGCCGCGATGGCGCAGGCGGCCATGACAGCCTCAGGGGCGATGTCCCCGAGCGCCATCTTCGCGGACGCCTCGTCGTTCACCCGGTGGCAGACACGGCCGGTGAGCTGAGCCCGGAGCATGGTCGCTCCCTTGCCCAGCTCGGCCCCGAAGCGCTGCCCGCAGACCTCCAGGTAGATGCCGGCCGCGCGGCCGAGCTGGGCGAGCCGGATGAGCTGGGTGACCATCTCGTCCCGTCGCTCCTCCTCCTTCCTCGTGGCGACGAGGAAGAGCTCTGCTACCTCGTCGACGAACAGCACGATGGGAGCCGGGCGTTCGTCCTCCGGCAGGCCCCAGACGTCCGAGGTGATCAGCTCATCCGGGGTGCCGGGCGCGGTGCCCTGCCGCGCTTTGATCAGGTCGTATCGGTCCTCCATTTCCTTGACGAGCACGGGCAGCAGCTCGGCCGCCTGCTCCGGGTCGGTCGCCAGCGCCGAAAGCCGGGGAGCGAACGGCGCCAGCTCCACCCCGCGCTTGCAGTCGATCCCGACCAGGACCACCGGCTGAGCGGCCAGCCCGGCCAGCAGGTTCCGCAGGAACATGGACTTGCCGGACAGCGTGGCCCCGAGCACGAGTTCGTGAGGTACGGCCCGGTAGTCCCGTACGAAGGCGGTTGCGTCCTCACGCAGAGCCACCGGCACGCGGAGCGGACCGACGTCGGCCCGGCGGGGCATCCGCACCTTCCGCAGGACGTCGAAGCCGACGAGCCGCAGTTCCACGACACCGGGCTTGACGTCCCGCACGTACACGGCGTGAACACCCCAGGCATGACGCAGCCGTTCGGCCGAGGCCGCCACGTCCGCCGGTTCCTGGCCCGGAGCCAGCCGCAGCCGAAGCCGCAGACCGGTCGAGGTGGGCCGGATCATGCCCCGGCGAGGAGGCACCGGCCGGACCTCACGGCGAGTCGTGGCCTTGACGGCCAGGGCCCGCCACCGGGGCGGCTCGACCGTCAGGCCGCACGCGTCCATGGTGGAGGTGTACGAGGCCAGCAGCCGAGCCACTGAGACAGGCAACCCGACCGTGGACCAGTACGCCGCCGGATGGGCATGCCGGGCGTAGGCCGCGCCGCCTATCGCAGCGAGCGACCCGCCCAGCTCGGCCCACGTCACCAGGTCGGTCACGACGATCAGCCCGCCTGCTCCATCGGGAAGGCTCCAGGAGCAACGGCGGTCGCCCGGTAGGCGATGCCGTGCCGCTGCTGCCCGTTGAAGACGCTCTCCCACGGCCGGGCGATGAGCCCCGGCAGCGAGACCGGAGCCCCGACGGTCAGGCCGTCCGTCACACCGCTCTCGGGGACGGTGACTTGAATCAGCGACGACTCGCCCTCGTCGATGTAGACGACGCCGACCGTCATCAGCGCCTCACCACTCAGGGCGTCCTTGGCGATCTCACCGGTCTGCCGGTCGCGCACCTTCGGCGCCGGCGCTTCGGTGAGCAGGATCGTGGCGGCCGAGGCGTCAATACGGATTACACGCACAGAGATTCCCCTTCTCGATCAACCAACTCGCCACCTGACAAGTTGACTTAGCAAGTTCGAAGCTACGGATGCCAGGTTGACTTGTCAAGTGACATCGCGGTGGTCAGCGAGCGGCCTTGGAGCCCCCAGCGCACCATGGAGTCAGCAGCAAGGGAGGGCGTGACATGAGCAAGAAGAACCGCGCTCCAGAACCACAGTCATGGGGCCCTCGCACTCCACAAGGGGCAGCACCGCCGCCGGACACCTGGCCGGAACCGCCCCAAGGCTCACCCTCAACTCAGCCTCCAGGGCAGGGCAGTGCGGCACCCCCGCCGAGGAAGCGGCACCGTGTCTTCCTGTGGGTCTTCCTCGCAGTGCAGCTCTTGTTCCTGGCCTGGGTCATAGTGGGCGCCACTGGCGCCAGCGGCACGCCCGAAGAATGCCGCGGCCTGACGGGAGACGACCTAGACCTGTGCAACGACGCGAACGACGTCGGCACCACGATCGGGGTTGGCTTGGTGATCGGGCTTTGGGTGGCCGCGGACTTCATCCTGGCCCTTACATACGTGATCTACCGGCTTGCCAGCCGCCAACCTCGGAGCTGAGGCCCGTTCACCCGTCAGCCGAGGCGGTAAGTGTCTTCAAGTTCCTGTCGGTCAGCAGGAAGCAGCACGTCAGAAACCTGCAACGCCTGCCCTGACGCGTCGCACGCGATGACTAGGACGCTCAGCACGGGTACGCCGTCCGGCAGGCCCAAGAGGCCGGCTTCACCTGCCTCAGGGAGCCGAGCTGAAACCCGTTCCGTGACATGGTCGAACCGGATCTTCTTCCTCGCCTCCAGGTGCTCGCGCACACTGCCAGTGAGGACTTCCGCGCTCGCCAGCTCAGTGCCCTCCACCAAGCCGGCGGGGAAGTACGACGAGACCAGCTCAACCGCTTCGCCTTCCTCCTGGACGAGGAAGCGACGCATGAGAACTTTGGCCTTCTTTGGCAAGCCGAGCGCTGAGGCGACTCGCGCCGGGACAACGACTTCAGCGACTTCCATGAGACGTCCCGAGGTCTGGGACTCGTCGCGCTGCAGAGCCTCTCGCCCCCGCCTGTCCTTCTGCTCGACCACTTCCGGCCGGTCCCGAACGATCGTGCCGTACCCCTGTCGGGACTCCAGCCAGCCATCACGCTTCAGCAGTTCCAGCGCCCGCACGACGGTGGGGCGGGACATCCCGAAGGACTGCACCAGCTGGTTCTCACTGGGCACCCGAGTGCCAGGCGGGTACGTGCCGTCCTCGATGCGACGCTGGATCGTCTGTGCGAGGCGCACGTACTTCGGTGGCTCCACTTCATAAGCCATGAACGCCGCCTGTCGGGATTGGCCAAGTCAACTGGTCAACCAGACTAGCGAATCTTCGATTGTCAATGTAGAAGCGGAGCGAACTCTTACCTTCCGGGCCAGGCATCGGCCACCACGAAGGAGACGACGGTTCCGCCGAAGCGGCTCGGTGCGGCGTGCCACGACTCGGCCAGCGAATCAACCAGGAGCAGTCCACGCCCGTGGGAGTCGTTGGCGTCGGGGTGCCTCAGCCGCACGTTCGCCGGAAAGCCGGGGTTGTGCACGTCGACCCGGAGCGAGGTCCCCTCACGGAACCACTCGACCCATACGAGCCAGGGTTCGTCCGACCGGCCGTAAGCGATGGCATTGGTCACCAGCTCCGAGATCATCAGCGCACAGTCGTCGACGGAGCAGGCCGGGTTGTACGGGGCGATGAATTTGCGGAACCAGCGCCGAGCTCGCGGCACAGACTCAGCGACAGGATGCAAGGTCATCGCACCGAGGCGCGGTGACTCCTCAGACGGGTAGCGGTCGATCGTGTAGGCCATGGGTGCTCACTTCCTGCCGCTGCCGTCGCAGTCGAGGCAGCGCCGCTTCGATGTGGCACGGGTGCGATCGGCGGCGGTGGCAAGCGCCAGGGTCGTTCGTGAGCCGACACGCTTCCAGCCGCGCCCCCGGCAACCCCGGCAAGGTAAGTGCGTGCCCTGATCCGGCCGCTGACTCGTCACACCGCGCCTCCTCCCAGTGAAGTGGCCTTAGCCACTTTCTGGATAGTGGCATTAGCCACTTGGCCGACGCAAGCGATTCGCTGCAACTGGCCCCCTCAGGTGAGGGGGTAGCCCTGCTCGAACGCCCAGCGATGCGGCGGGTAGGTGGCTTCAGCGAACTCCAACGGCCGGTCCTGGAGGTCGAAGACGACGTGGTGCACGATCAGCACGGCGGAGCCGGCAGCAAGTTGAAGGTCCTCGGCCTCTTCCTCAGTCGCCGCACGCGCACACATGCGATCTTCCGCGTAACTCCCCTGCCGTCCCGTCATGTTCTCGACGTACATCAGCGTCCCCTCTTGGATCCGCTCCGGCTCCAGAAGCTTCGGCGCACGCTGACCGACGTCCGGAGCGAACCACGAGGTGGAAAGCGTGATCGGCCCGTCCTGGTTGTTGGTCACCCGCCGACGGTGCACCGCCCGGCGATCCTTGACCAGGCCCAGCGCCTCAGCGACGTGATCCGGCGCCTCCAACCAACCGGCAGAAGTGATCACGGCGTACTCGCCAGGCGTGTAGATCTTCCCGGTCTGCCGAGCGCGCCCGTACAACTCACGTGCCCGCCGGTTGACTTCGAGGCTGCGCACGTACGTGCCCGACCCCTGACGCTTCTCGACGAGCCCTTGATGGCTCAGCGCCTCCAACGACCGCGCGGCCGTGGGCCGGGACACCTTCCAGTCCGCCGCCAACTGCCGTTCGGACGGCACCTCATCACCCGGTCGCAGGTCACCCCGAAGAATCTGATCACGGATGTAGTGCGCGATCTGGAGATACTTCGGCTGAGCCTCCTCGATCTGCGGCATCAGTCCTCCTCACCCAAGGCGAGCCCCAGGCGAGTAGTCGGGCACCCCGCTACCGAGCTGAGGCCTGCTTCTCGATAAAAGTGGCTATGGCCTCTAGCCACTATAGGGTGAGTGGTCAACCCCCTACCCCGTAGGCTGAGCCGCATGACGCGGTTGATCGTCGCAGCAGGAGGAGGGGGCGACGCAGTCGCCGCCGCAATGATTCACGCCGCCCTCTACGGCGACGAGGACCAGGCGGTGATCCTCACGTACGCGTGGGACCGCCTGTTGGTCGACCCGGTTCCGGGTCCCCGAGGGCCAGACAACTTCACCGGCCTCCAACCCCTCACACCAGCAGTCTGGGCAGTGCCGGCCGAGGCCCGCCCCATCGCTCCGGCGGGTTCGACTCTCCCCCGACTCGCGGCAGAGCTCCGGCACACGTTCGCGCTGATCGACGCACGCCACGGGGTCGAGGGTGTCACCCGCCAACTCGAAGAGCTGGTGGACCACTTGTCACCGGCCTCGATCGATCTCCTTGACGTAGGCGGCGACATCCTCGCCCAGGGCGATGAACCGACGCTGAAGAGCCCCCTCGCCGACGCCGTCACACTCGCCGCGTGCTGCCAGGTGAATGCACCCGTCCGCCTCCTGGTGACGGGCCCCGGCCTCGATGGCGAACTCCCTCTCGACGAACTGCGCGGCATGCTCGGTCCTCTAATCCACACCCTCACCGCAAAGGACGTCGAGCCGATCAGCTCGGTCCTGGAATGGCACCCGTCCGAGGCAACCGGGATGCTCGCAGCGACAGCCCGAGGCGTACGCGGCACCTGCGAAATGCGAGACGCCGGCCTCCCGGTGCCCCTCACCGACGAGGGACCGACAGTCTATGAGGTCGACCTGGACGAAGCGCTGACCCGCAACCAGTTCGCCCGCGCCATCCTGGCGACCGCCACCCTGGACGAGGTCGAGGCACACAGCCGCGAAATCTGCGGCTACTCGGAAATCGACTACGAGCGCAACAAGGCCGCATGGCTCAAGGACCAGCCACCGGTGCCGCTCGACCCAGAGGCCGTACTGTCTCAGCTCGACCAGTTCGAAGCCGAGGCACTCAGCCGCGGAGTCAGCCACACGACGTTCCGCCGCCTCACCGAGGCCCTGAACCTCAACGGCTCCTTGCGCGAGGACCTTCGCCAACTGCTCATCAACAGCCGTCCGCAGCAGTACGACGCTCCCTTGTGGCGCATCCCAGCCACTACTGAGTAACAACCTTCTTCACGGGTTCAAGGCGGCTCGCTCCGCTCACCGCGCGCGGCCCGGCCCCCGGCCGGGCCTGCGCTCCTGTCTCCGCCCCGCTCCAGCCCGGCCGGCGCCCGTGCCGTGCTGTCAGCAATCAGCCGCCTGATGCCAGAGAAGGGTTCGTCGCGGCTGGGGCGGTCGGCTCCCCGGCTTTACGGGGCCATGATCACTCGCGCCAAAGCAGCGCCACCCCAAAGCCGCTGCACCGACCGTCGAGCCTTCACCTCAGGTGTCACCCGACCATGACTTCGGTGCCCAACCCGACCTAGGGATTCGCTCCCCTTCGCAGTAGTCGCACCAAAACTGCCCGTCAAGGCTGCCGTGAACCGACGATCGACTTGGAACAGCCAGAGCACGCGGCCTGCCCGTCCGTACCCGAACTACCCCGCGAACCGTCGGAGCTATCGGCTACTTTCGTTGCGGCAAGAACGAAGGCGCGATGAATCGACTGGAAGCCCAAGGGTCGTGCTGACCGCAAACAACCATCAGATTAGTTGGCGTAAGGGCTCCCCCGACGCTAAACGGTGCTACAAAAAGCTCACTGTTGTTCAGACGCGCTGGGCACGTCGCTGCCGCTTCACAACGCCCGCGGGCCGCAATCACTCGCAAGATCCAAAGAGGTTGCGGGAGTGTGACCGCGCCAATCTTAGGATCTGGATGCTTTACAATCCCTGCTGCCCATGCCTTAGCGTCGTAAACACTCCACATTTTACTCTTGGTCAGGTTGCACCATCCGCAAGCTAGGTAGAGGTTATCCTCATCCGTCGCCCCACCCTCCGCGACCGGGATTTTATGGTCCAGCTCAATGCGAAGATGCCTCGCATTCAGCCCTCTAGGGCGAGTAAAGTCAACCAAAGTCAGCGGCATCAACTCCTGTCGCGTTCGACGAAGGAATAGGTCTCGTGCATGCTGCGTGAACTGGTACCCGCACAGATAACATCTTTGATCTGGGGCACCGTTAAACCACACCGCTTGCTTCAAGGCCGCGCTTATCCGCTCACGTCCTACCGCTCTGCGAGCTTCTATCTCACGCCACGCAAAATCTGCAAGTTGAGTAGCCGCCAGTTCAACTTCATCTTGGGGTGCGTGCTGAGCGAGCATTCGCAGCTGGGCGAAAATCTCTACATAAACGTGCCCAATATTACTTCCAGATTCTACATGCCTGGCCAGGTCAACCAAGCCCTCTAGGAACCAACGGCCGACTGTGATGGCATAGTCGGCTTTCAGGAGCCACTCATTTTTGCCCAGCATTCCCGAAGGGGCGCTTAGGCCCGCCACCTCTCGGAGTCCGCTTTCCGTCCATCGAGTAGGTAGCGTATCCGCGAGCACCTTATAGAATTTACTGATCCCGTGAGTGTCCATGTTGGGGCTACGGCTTGAATTTCTTGGGAAGTCCGCTTGCAGGTACTTTCCGATACTCCTGCCAGTTTTGAGCCCAAAGCCTTTTTACAGCCAATTGATCTTTCTTAACGTTCTCAAGCCTCCAATCTCGATTGAAATAGGAGGAGCTTACCCGACCACCCTTGAGCCAGTCATCGATGGTTCGCTCGAAGTCATCCAGATCTACTAGCGACTCCGACTGCGTGTAGAGAAAGTCGAAGTAGTCGGCAGCAAGGATGGTGAGTGAGACTTTATTGAATAGGTTACTTACAGCCGTACTTCCCCAACCATTGTAGGTGTCAACTTCGACAGGGTCACCAAAATGGTCTCGCACACGCGAGAAGAACCTAACGAAGATATCCCGCCAGGGGCCATCGGGGCGCGACCACTCCTCAAACCTCTCCTCATCTGTTCCTGGACTCACAAGGCCGCACTGCGGGAAATATTCCATTTTCCAGGCGCGCGCATAGTCGATCTTCTGATTAAAGGGGCGTCCACCCCGCAGCTCGCGAAAAATCGAAACAAGACCACGCAGTACAGTCCACTGCAGGAGATCGGGGCGATCGCCAGCCATTCCTGTCTGCACGAGACCCCGAAATGGACTGTCCTCTGAGCGGGTCAAATATGCTACGGATTGAGAATCCTCCAGTTTGATCCCTGCACGGCGAAGACGGTCCGCAACTGCAGATAGCTCGGTTCGGCTGAGGCTTGTCGAAACAATGGTCCCGAGTAGCGCCTTACCCATCGGGGTCGCCTTTTGGTTAACGACCACAAATTGAAACACATGCTCGCTCGGACTATCATCCATCAGCAACGAAACCGGAAGCCGGCGGGATTGACTTTCAATCACTTGTTCTGCGGCTAGGTCAGGCGAAGATCCACCTTTCACCGCATCGAGGATCTTCAATTTCCCGTCATTGTTCTTAATGCTTTGACGGGCAGACTCGACAGCTCCTCTTAGCCTGTGCTGCCCATCAACAAGAACGACAGGCTTCAAGTAGGCGAGAAGTGCCGACTTCGTGAAGCCCTGAATTTCCTCAGCGTCCTCGGCGCCTCGCTGCTCTAGTACACGGATGCGGGCGCGCAGCTCAGTATAGAAATCAACCAGGTGCGTTTCCTCTGCGAGCATGACAGAAGCTGTGGCTTCAGAATCCTCTATAGTCGACTCATCCGAGCTTAGACTTTCGTCGATATCTGAGTCTGAATCATCGACGTCGCGATCATCATCGTCGCTATCTGCTGATTCTGCTTCCAGCCTCTCCAAACGCATGATAGAAGCGACGCGCGCCTCGTCTACTACGTCATCCCCAAGACTACTAACGCGTGATTCAAGATGCGCCACGATCCGCTTTAGCATCGTCATCATCGACAACGATGAGTAGTCCTCGTAAGTAATGCTGAGCCGACCGAACGGCGAACCGGGTGAGGTCAGAGAGAAGTGAACTCTCTGACTATCCTGAAGGGCGCCGAGTAGCGGGTTTTGAACCACGTTATTTCTATCGGCGAAAAATTTCATCAATTCTACGATACGCCGAGGATCCTGCTGCCGCTGAAAACCTGCCGTCTCCTCATTTGCCAGCTTCCGGCGCTCTGGAACACCTGCCCACTGTTCAATTTCTATCGCGGAGGCCGAAAAAAGAACTAGAGGCTTACTCTCTGGAGTCTGATGGACAAGAAAAGCATCATATTCTTTGACGATCTCACTCATGCATCCTCGCAGGCTGGTGACCCTGGTAGCTGGGCAGTTGTTGCCACCACACCATACCCAACTCAGGGCGCTGCCGTGGCAATTGAGGTTATACGAACCGCTCGAAGGACCGACTCGCGGGTTTCACCCCCGAACGGAGGTATGAGACTTAGTGACGACCTGACGACCAGCAGTGGATCAAGCGGCCCGCGCCCCTGGCCTCCGTCTCTAGTGAGCCGGAGGCCAGGGTGTCTTCGTCGCTCCCTCAGTAGGCCACCCAGCCGCATGGAGCCGACTGGGGACGAGCGCCTTCACCACAGACGGTGCGAAGTCGTGTGTGAGGTCCGCGTGGCCCATTCGTGGAACGCCGGGAGACTACGCAGCGCCTGCGGGGCTTTGACCAGGTAAAATGCCTGCGACCCACGGGCCTCCGGAGCCACGTGCGATCGAAGCCGCCCCGCTGTGTCAGTCAGATCGACGTACTCAACACCTGGCCCGCGAGTGCAGGGGGTAGCGATGTACGGCCGAAGCGATGAGGCATGGGAGCAGTTGACCGATGCCGGCTTGACTCGGCTTCACTGGACGCGACCATCGGTCGGGACACGCCGTGATCGAGCTCCAGTAAACCGTCCCACGTGCCCCATAGGGCGCTGTGTCTTTCAGAGTTGTAGGCGGTAGCCAGCGCTCGCGAAGCAGATTGAGGAATCCCCCAGTCGCGGCGTCACGGGCCGGAACGATGTGTACCACGCGTACAATCCAGGAGACTCCGGCGCCTCCTCAACCTCAAGCATCTTGGCACCTAACCTTCGGGTCAGCGTCCGCCGTAACCGAGTCATCAGATGCTGTCATTTACGCCCCCCTCCCAAGGCTCCCTCCCCTATGCCGCAGCCGAGGAAGACTGCTCAAGACAAGAGTACGGCGTGAGGTGTGTGGCGTTGCTCCACACACCTCACGCCGAATAAGCCGGGCCCATGAGACGATCAGTCGATTTGGCCGAATCTTCCGCTCTGTCCGTGCTCGTTATCCGGATAGGAGAAGACATCCGGTACTGCACCGGCAGCGCTGCTGCGGTCTGCATTGGGCTCCTATACCGGCCCTACCAGTCTAGGTCTGCGGCTTGCATAAGTGCGGAGACGTCGTTCTGCCGCTCGTCAGGTGCGGTGAGAGCGTCCATGACTAGGGTGCTGATGATGGAGAGGTAGTCGTGTCCGCCGCTGGCGTTAATCTCGCCCTGGATGTAGTTAAGTCCGCCGTTTGCGTACTCCTCGAAGATTTCAACCCGGTCGGGCTGGCACTCGTCAGCGAGGATCTTCGGATCGTTGGGCTCCTCCGCCACGGCGATCATGTCGATGAGTACATCGCCGTATTGACGTCCTTCGATCAGCGCCAGGCGAATGGGCTCGCCAGCTTTGTCGAAGGACTCGCGCTTGCCCTTGTTGCGGCCTAGCACCGCCGCGAACATGAGGACATCCACCATGGCGTTGAACGGGCCATCTTTGCCGGCCAGGGCCGAGATAAGTTCCTCGTGGCCGGCTGGCCTGCGGAAACGGTCTTCGTATGCCATCAGAAGGCCACCTCTTCCAAGATGGTGTGCTCGAAATCGCCGTGCGTGACGTAGGCGACGGCCCGATTGTTGATCTCAATGGTCTCTTGCGCGGCGTCGGTGTTGGGGGTGACAGTGCGCAGCACGTACATACGGGTGGCTGCCCCTTGGAGGTTGTCCATCACTTTGCCGCTCGCCTGGGAGTTGGACAGCAGGGTGACGATCTGCGAGGTGAGCTTCGGCAGTGCCTGAGAGATTTCTTCTTGGTAGGTGAAGTCCAGGCTGCCGAAGGGGGCGTCCATGACGACCGGGTAGATGCCTCCCTCGCCGATGATGTCGTCGTTGTCTTTGGCCTTGCGCTGGTGGATCTGCTTGGCGATCTCCGAGACTGCGCCGACGAAGGACAGACCCAGAACCTGGTTCTCGCCTGTGCTGCGGATGGCGATGCCGGCGGGTGACTTCAGCAAAAGCTCAAAGGAGTCGGTCAGTTCAGGCTCGTAGGACTTGATGAAGATCCTCGAGAAGACCTCCTTGAGCTTCGCATCGAGCTGTTCACGGACCTCTTCGGTTTTAAGTTCCAGCGCTTCGCGGAAGGTGTCCAGCACCTCGTTGACGAGATTGACCTGCCGCTGGACCTTGCGGGATGCTTCGTCCGCTGCCTGCGCGGACCTGAAGAGCCTCTTCATCTTGTCGATCTCGGCTTCGAATTCGAGACGGCGCTCTTCCAGACGGCGGTGCTCTGCGAGTCCGTCGATGCGTTTTTCGTCGTACTCCTTGCGCCGGTGCTCGAGGCGCTGTACGTCTTCAATATTGACGCCCTGCAGCTGACGGTCGATTTCGCTCTTTTCTTCCTCCAGGCTCTTGATCTCATCCTGGCAGTTTTGGATCTCGAATGTGGCCTGCCGCAGGTCGTCGAGGAGCTTTTGGCGTGCCTCACCGAGGTGCTTCATCTGTCCACTGACATACATCCAGCGGGCTTCCACGTCGGCAAGACCAGCGTTGTAGCGGCGCTTGTCCAGCTCGTGATATGCCGCGCTCCCCTGGGGAACAGGGGTGCCGCACATACAGGTGCCTTCCTCGAGGAGGCCCTCGATGAAGTCACGCTGGATGCCGGCGGGCAGTTGACGGCGCTCGCGCATGGCTTCTGCCAGCCCGATCACCGTTTCGTCTATGTGCGACGTGAAGGCAAGAAATCCTCCCTTGGACAGGATCTCACGCTTGCGTGCGTACCGGTCCTGGAGCTGCCCGCCCATCTCGTTGATTTTCCATTCGAGCTTCTTACGAGCGTTTTGCAGAGGCTTGGACTCCGAGTGGCTACGCAGCGCTCGTTCCATCTCCCGGACTTCGCTCTCGTAGCTGCTTATGTCGCGGGAGACTTTCTGCGCACGGCGGGCGGCATCATCACGCTGCTGTTCGAGGCTTTCCTGTTGATCGCGCAGCTGCTGGAGGCGGCTGTCGCCACCCTTGTCGATCTCCTTCGCGAGGCGTCGTGCGGCTGCAGGAAGGTGCTCGGTGATCGCCCGCTCCATCGGTTCAAGATCCATCAGAGTCTTGATGGCACGTTTGACCTCGTCGTTGTTCTCCTCGCTGGTGAACATCTTCTCCATGCGCTCACCGTTGAAGAAGAAGAAGCGACGCAGGCCTTCGGGAAGGATCTTCTCGATGCGATCCTGGCCGTTGGCTACGGGCTTGCTCTCGCCGTTTTTGATCTCGTTGAGGGTGAGTTTGGCTGCGGAGGCTATCTGCTCATCAGTGTTCTTGACGGTGGCCACCTCACGCAGCGCGGTGAAGATCACCCCTGCGTGTTCGAATCTCAGCTCCACCGACGCGCTGACGGGTGTGCCGTGCGGGGTCTCGGCCCATTTGTGGTCATGGATGACGCGGTGCTGCTGCTCGACGTCGGCGGAGAACTTGCCGTACAACGCCCAGGCGAAGGCATTGAGGAGGGTGGTCTTGCCTGCACCGTTGTTGCCGAAGATCAGTACCGCCGGCTTGGAGTCATCGACGGCGAGGTCCAGCGTCTGACGGCCGTAGAACGCGCGAAAGTTGTCAAGGGTCAGCCTCAGGAGTTTCACTTGATCAGTCCCTTCACGGCCGCCACGATCTCGTTGACCACGGTGGTTGAACTTCTGATGTGCAAGTTCTCGCGCTCCAACTCGATGACACGCCTTGCGAGTTTGACGCCCTCGGGTGACAGCTGACTCAGTACGTCCTGCGCAGTTTTCTTCTCGCTCACGTCTACTCCGTTTGGTGATGCAGTGGATCAGGTGTCGAGCAGGCCATATCGCAGGCGTAGTGGACGAAGGAGGTCGAGGGTCTCGGCTTCGTTGTCCGCCAGTTGTGCGAACTCCGTCACGCGGGCCAGCTCGCGGGCCACCATGCTGCGTTCGGTGCGGTCCTGCAGATCGGGCATATCGGATGGGGGGACCACGATGAAGTCGACGATGTCGGCCATGGTCTTGCCGGGTGCCTGTCGCAGTACTCGGCCACGGCGTTGAATGAACTGCCGGGGGTTGGAGGAGCTGGCCAGCAGGTATGCGGTGCGGGCGGCGGGCACATCGACGCCTTCGTCCAGGCAGCGCATGGAGGCGATCACTTGCAGCTTGCGGTCGGCGAACTGCTGCAGGACCTGACGACGTTCGGGTCGCTTGGTCTCGGCGGTGTAGCGAGCGGCGGGCATCTGTAGCTGGTTGCCGACGAGGTCGAGTACCTGATCGATCTGCGCTGGTTCGGGCGCGGCGCCGTCTTCGTAGGACAGGGGGTGCTGTCCCTCTGCGCAGTACAGCAGCTGATACCACTCCTCGCTGCGTTGGCTGATCTCCCGTCGCAGCGCTGGGAGTTTCGCGCGGGCGTGGCCGAGGAGGTTGGCTCGTTTACGCAGCAGGTGGCCCAGAGGGCTATTGTCGTCGGCCTGTTCGGAGAACTGTTGCATCGCGAACAGCCTGCCGATCTTTTCGGTGATCTCTATGTAGAGGTCGGTCTCATCGGCATCCAGTTCCACGATCACGGGCTTATAGGTGTAGCGGCACAGTGCTCCTGCTTTGATGGCGTCGCCGAGGCCCAGCTCGAAGACCACCGGGCCGAAGTAGTCGGTGAGTGCGGTGGTTCCTTCGTCGTCGAACCAGCGTTCCGGGGTGGCAGACAGTCCGAGGCGAAACTGCGCGCTGTCGGGCAGCTTGGAGCGGATGTGCCGGGCGCCGAGGTTGTGTGCCTCGTCAGCAATGAGGAGGAGCTGGCCGCGGTAGCGCTGGAGGATGCTTTGGAAGGCGGTCTCGCCGAAAGTCTTGTTCGTGGTGATGATGACGCCACCGCGGGTGGTGTGCAGCGCCAGCGAATCCAACATTTGGGAGGCGTGGGGGAACCATGAGGCGGTCGACTCGTAGGCGCGTAGGGGGCGCACGCCGAACCACTCGATGTCCATCGCCCACTGGTCGACCAGGTGCTGGTAGGGGGCGATCACGACGGTGAGCAGCGGTTCGCCAGCCTTGTGGAGCATCTTGGTCACCTGGGCGGCGGCGGACAGGGCGGTGAGGGTCTTGCCGGTGCCAGTTGCCATGCGCAGGATGCCGCGGCCTTGCTGGGCAAACCACTGGGTGACAGCCCTCTTCTGGTAGTCGCGCACTCGCAGCTGCGGAGGGATGGTCAGCATGCCGGTGCGGTCTTCGCGGATGACGGTGATCGGTGCGCCCGACGGGGGGATCACTGTGTCGTCGTCGGGGTCAGCTGCGGCGCAGCTGCTGCGCTCGATGATCTGCTTAGCGGCGTCGGTGAAGGGCATGACCCGAAGCAGGGGGGTCTTGTCATGCCACAGGTCGTCGAAGTCTTTGCTGATACGCGAAGCCCGTTCACGGTCTCGCTCGTCCCAGCTACGGAAGACCTCGATGGATTCGAAGTTGCCCACCAGGCCCGACAGAGTCTCATTCGCGCTGCCCTTGAACGCGACGAGGTCATGGCCATCGCGGAAGACGCCGATCTTCTCGTGATACATGCCGACCCGGCTGCCGGCCGTGACGTAGGCGAGCTTCATATCCAGTCGCCCCTCGGCGATGAGCGCGCCGAGCTTGCCCAGTCCGCGTACCGCCCTGACGTCTTCCGTCGCACGCTCCAGGTCACGTAGGGCAGCCTTCTCCATGACGGCGCGGAGCTCGTAGCCCGCTTCAATGTCGGCGATGTCTTCGGCGAGGAGATAGGGCGACGCCACGACGCGCATCGTCCCGGCGCGCCGGGTGAATTCTTCTATGCCCTCGCCGATGACGGCCAGGACAGACGCCGTGAAATACCCGACAGCACGATCATACTCGGTCGATGCCCGCAGAGCCGGTACGTAGAACTCATCGACAACATTGCCGCGGTCACTACGGTACTCTCCCCCAAGACCGGCATCCCGGAGAGCTTCAATAGCGTGCACTAGAAGTCCAATCCGAGATCCCGGGCGAGCTGAACACCCGCACTATTGTCGGCGGGCTCGTCGACCCCGTGCGTGTCCCCTTTGTACCTCCGGCTCTCGAGGTCGGTGAGGCGTTGCACTCGTCCCCCGCGAGCAGTAAAAGGTGCAGAGGAGACCACCTGTCGCAGCGTGGATTCTTTGATGGAAAAAGCTTGCGTCAACACCTCCACGAGCTCGTCACTTTCTATACTGCCACCCGCCTTATCGACTTCTTCTTCCACCAGTTCACGCACGCTGGTGTAAGGGCGCAATTGCCATTCTGCCAGCGCCCAGGAGTCGATATCGCTGCGCGTGAAACGTAGGTCCGCGGCAAGTTGCACCTTCAAGGACCGCTCATTTACGGTGTCGCCCATGCGTGAGGTGAGTTCGCCGGTCGAAAGCGGATGATCAGCTGCCTGGAGTACTTCCAGAGCGCGCTGCTTAAGCGTTTTCCGGACAGGGGCACCCGCGCTAGCCTGTGTGACTTCTTCCCTGTCCACGATCCAGCCATTTTCCCCCAGAGTGGCGTTCAGGATGCGGTGGACAATGTCTTGCACCTGCTGCGGCAGTTCTTCCCCGAGCCGCAAGAGAGAACCGATTGTTATGCCCTGATCATCGGGGTTCAGCAGAGCAGCGAGCGTCGCGAATTCCTCGGCAATCGCGCTATCCGACGAGCTGGAAGGATCATCCCGGGTGAGAGATAGTGGTGGAACCTCTCGCGGGGAGGCAGCATGCGACATGTCGCCGAGTGCTGCAGTATAGGCTTCTTGGATAACTCGCGGAATACGCCCGCGCTCACCTATGGCAAACCCGTTGCTGCGTGCCCATGCGCGAATAGCGACGGCATCTGCCTGCGATGATGTGCCACCAGCCGAAGAAAGCGACTCCGAATCCCCGTCATGATCGTGCATGCCAGACTGTGGCGCATCGTCGAGATTCTTCGCAGGTGGGCGATCGATCGGCGCGGGCTGAGCGTCCCGTCGCGGAAGATCACCGAGTTCGGGGGTGGACATGCCACTGAATTGCAGCTGACCCGATCGGGAAGGAATCCCGCAGAAGTCGAGCCAGGCATCAATGTACGCTGCAACCCATCCCCGTTGACTCAATATTCTCCGAGCAACAGGAAGCGCCATAACCTCATCCGCTTCAAAACCAAGGATGCTCAGAGTTTTCTGCACTTGCTCGCGCACAGAGGGACGACATATCCATTGTTCCTGCACTTCGGCGTGACGCAGGGAGGACAGCAGCGACACGAGACTCACATCGCTACCCGGCAAAAAGCCGCCTAGCCACGGACGACGGAACTGGAGCTGCGCCATAGGCGTCGGCGCATGGGTGACGTGGTCGAAATCCGCCACGGCTGCCCGCAAAGCAGAGGATGTGGCCATGGCAGCATCGAGGCGATGGGATAGCTCGTCGCGCATTTCCTGCAGGCGTTCCAAAGGCATGCGGTGCTGTATCGCCAGTGTGGACAGTTCCTGACGGGCACATCGATGCGAGAGCAGAATACTTTGCTCTACACTGTCCAACTCACTGAACCACTGTGTTACCGCTACACCGTGCGAGCTTTCGTTTGGCAGGGCGACTGCACGCATTACAGCACTCAGGAGTGTGACCACCTCATCGTGCGTCAGGGGAAGGTGCAAACTGAGATCATGCGGTGTTATGCCCCGCAAATCACCCAGCGCAAGAACTCCGAACTCCGCCAATGCTGCATTGGCACCATCGTTTTCCATATCGATGTCTTCGATGACAGTGGTGGCAGGCAAAGCCGTAAAGAGTATTGCGCAGTCTTCGTCCACGAGGTTCCCGCTAGACAGCAGAATGCCGCTGAGCAGGTCAAAGACTTCTTCCATGGAAGCCCGTCTCATCGCCGTCTGCGCCGGACTTTCCTTACTCCACCACTGAGCAGGTCCCCCGAGTCTTTGGAGGTCGATAAGGTCTGGGGCATCGAGATATTCGACCCACGGGAATACACTAATCCACGTGTTAACATGCTCCGACGACTCCGCTGAGAATGCTGACACTTTATGCTCCCACCATGGTTACTTCACTCCCATATCGGATGTGCATTTCACCCGTACGGAAGGTCAGCGGCCCGAGAAGTCGCTCTTCATTGATGACCTCGCGGTATTTCTTGCAGCTTCGCATGCGGCAAACCCCCCGCCCCCGATAGTCCGTTACATCGCCGAGTCCCTCAACGGGGCAAGGGCCAGCCCCCGTCGGCCCGAGTATGAAGGGTGGGTTGTCGCCTGGTTTGGGGCAACGGCGTGAGTGCGATGGATGTCGACCGTACTTGCCGCACCTCGCCATCATGTGCCGACCACGTTCGAAGCTGGGCGTAGGCAGCGGGGCTGCTGCAGCACGGGCGGAGGTCAGACCACACCTGCCGAGCAGTGCACAATCTGCGGGCACCATGTTGGCCGACCAGTGCCGCCCCTATAGGGCCGCCGCCATCACCGGGTACAGGGTGTGCAGTAATCGGCGCGCACGTTCCCACAGCGGCCCGATCCGACCGTGTGCGGTGCAGAGGGTCCTGCAGCATGGAGAGTTGAGTCCTGCCCTTCGCGCGTATCAATCACCGAGGGCGACGCAACGTCACGGTGCGACGAGGCAGTGCGGGCAATGCCACGCTCTGCCTCGCACTTTGCGTCTCGGCAAGCGGAACGTGGCGGTGGGGGCGACCACTTTCCGCCCGGCATCGTAGCGGAACGTGCAGGTGGGATTCTTCGCTTCGATGTATCACGCTTCGACCACTATCCCCTCGGAGGCTGAATCAGGACCTGCTGCACACCGGCCGCTTGGTGGTGTGAACGGTGCCCGCGCTGAATCGCTCTAAGTGACATACCCTTCTAAACATGGCATACCGTCATGTTCTCCTTGAGGGGCTGCCGCCGTCCCGTCGGCATGGATGGCTCCGTGCGGGCCAACTGGTGGCACGGAACGGAGCGTCATGTGCGCACACCCGCTGGCTGCCTGCACAGAGCCGACGTCGCGCTCGGGGGCCGAAAAGGAGCTAAGCGCCCGTTATTGACGTGGAAGCTTGGCCGCCTGCGTGAGCTGCCGACTGGAGCAGGCTCACGGCGAAGCGAAGCGGTCTCGGTGGCGTCGCAGCCGTGTCCATGGCTCGTGCAAAACCTCTCCCCCGCGGTAACTGCGCAGGGCGGGGGATGGTGCAGAGGCTGCGGGGCCGTGCGGTGTTCGGACATGAGTTGTCGGGCATACGAGGGTTCGCACGCCCGACAGAGAGAGGTAAAGGGTCTGTCTTCTCTTTGTGTTTGGGGGCAGTCCAGAGCGGGACGAATGCATCCCCCCCGGCAGGCGCTCGGGGGGAGGAGCGTCAGGAGGGCACGACGGCGCCGATCATTCCTTCGATGGTGGCCATCGCCTTGTCCGCGCCGAGATATCCGATGCCGCGGTGCAGGTGCACGGTCAGCATGCGAGCGACGTTCTCATCGGATGCTTCCTGCCCAACCGCCGCGCAGCGCTGCTTGAGGAGGGCCAGATAGACATCACCGTGCTGGCCGGCGAAGGTCTTCCAGGTCATCTCCACGTTGGAGTCGGTGACGATGTCCTTGACCAGCGGAGTCGAGGCGTCTTTGAGGGACAGCAACAACGCCCAGCGGCACAGTACGTTCCACTGGGTGATGCCGGTGGTGCGCTTGAGGTAGATCAGCCGGTCCTTCGCTGGCTGGGACAGGCGGACGTTGTCAATCGGCATGCTGTGCTCCTGCGTTCCACCAGTAGCCTTCGACCACAGCGGTGGTGAACTCGGTGTCGTCGTGGACGAGGGTGTAGGTCTGGGCGACGGACTTCTTCAAGCGGCCCAGCAGGTACTCGTCGATCTCCTCGTCAGTGGACAGCAGGAGAACCTGGTCGCTGGCGTTGGGGAAGTAGCGGTCGACGAGGTGCTCGCGATGACGGCTGTCGAGGCGGCCCAGCGGGGTGTCGATAACGCTGGGCAGGCGGTTGCCGGCGACCCGCATCAGGCCCCACAGCAGGGAGACGGCCAGGAGCTGGCGCTCGCCGGCGCTCAGACGCGCGGGGTCGATAGGCTCCCCGTCGGCATCGGCGAGGGTGAGGGTGAACTTGTCGGTGTCGATGCGCAGATCGTGCACGAGTCCTTGCTTGCGCATGAGGACCTTGAAGCTCTGCAGGACGGCCACTTCGAGTCGGCTGATGTGCCGCTTGAGGAGTGCGGAGCCGAAGCGTTCGAGAGTGTCGCGGGCCTTTTCAGAGTATTTGATGATCCGCTCGACTTCTTCTGCTTTGACCTTGGTGCGGACGAACTCCTTGTGGGCCCGTTCGAGCAGGGTGGTGACATGCTCGCGGCGTCGCTTGAGGTCCTCCAGCTTGGCCGTGGCGCGGTCGCACGCGGCTTGGCTGCGGCCGACTTCCACGATCTGCTCGTCCCGGGCGACTTGCAGGGCTTCGACCTTGTCCTGGGCGGGGACGCCGGCGAGCTGCCGGTCCAGTTGATCGAGTTGTTCTGTCAGTTCTGAGGCGCTGTGCAGTAGCTGCTGTGAGCGCTCCTGGTCCCGCTGGAGGAGTTCATTCAAGACGGCGAGCTGGGCCAGTGCGTCGTGTGGCAACCGTAGGTCCACCGGCAGTTGGGTCTTGTCGGCACGCTCGGCGCGGTCGGCGGCCAGTTGCTTGAGCACATCGGCGCGGACGGTGTCGGGCACCAGATCCAGCAACCACTGGTCACGCGCTTCGAGTACCTCTAGAACCTGTGCCGATTGCTGGGCTTCGTGCTCCCTTTCGGCCTGCCGGCGCACGTCCTGCAGGAGCGGCTGGGCCATCAGCAGGGGCAGCGGGCCCGCGGCCAGCTGGATCAGTTCGCCGCGCACCTGGGCCAGGCGGGCGGCGGCCTGCTTTTTGTCATTCTCCAGCTCGATGCGCCTAGTGAACAGGTCGCCGCCCTCGTCGGCGAACGCCTTCTCCAGGCTGTCCAGCTTGCGCTGCGCCTTACCGAGTTCGGTGCGGGAGTGGGCGAGTTCCTGATGGGCGATGTCGTACTGGGAGAGCACCGCTTCGCGTTCGGCTTCCTGAGCGCGGATGTTGTCCAGCAGGTGCTGTTCCTCGTCGGACAACTTCTGGCGACGCTGCAAGGCCAGCAAATCGTTGCGCAGTTGCTGGACGGTGCTCACGCCCAGGAGGGAGTGGACGGCGGACTCGATGACGGAAGCGGCCCGTTCGGGGTCGGCCAGTGACTCGATCTTCTCACCGTCGAAGAAGGCCAGGGAGGCGATCTCCAAGGGGAGGAGGGATTCGACGTGGTCGGCCCAGCCCTCACTCAACAGCCGATTGAACTTGTCCTCGGGCGTGACGTTGCGTTGCGTCTTTGCGCGTGCGCCGTAGGTGTCGTCGACGTAGACGTTGAGGAATTCCTTGAGGGTCTTGCCGCTGATGTGCCAGCTGCGGACGACGCGGTAGTAGTGCTCGTGCCCGCCGGTCATGACGGTGAACTCGAGAGTGATGGCAGAGCCGCGGGTGGGGTCGGCCTTGCGGTTGATGCTCTCGCGCAGGTACGCGTCGTAAGCCTTGGTGCCGCGGCCGCTGCAACGGGCGCGGTTGCCGTAGAGCGCCAGCTGGATGGCGTCGAGCAGGGTCGTCTTGCCGCACCCGTTCAACCCGCCGATCAGGATGATCGGCTTGTTCTTCTTAGGGGTGAGATCAAGAGACTGCTTGCCGCGGTAGGCCCCGAATTCTTCGAGGGTGATCTTACGCAGGAGCATCGAGTTCGTTTTCGTCGTCGAAGGTCAGGTTCTCGGCGATGTCGTCACGCCACTTCTTCTTGCGCGTAGCGAATTCCACGGCGTCTTCGTGGTTGTCGTAGTAGCCCTTTTGCACGGCTTGCTCGAGAGCCTGGAAGAGGCCGGACCGGCGAGCCATGGTTCGGTACTTCCGCTCAACGGCGAGGAGTTCGCGGACCATGTTGTAGTGCAGGTCGTCGCCGTCGCAGACCTGCTTGAGGACATCCATCTCGTCGGAGCCCATGACAAGCTGCTCATCTAGCGGGCCACCCGGGAACGGCTCGCCGGTGGCTTCCTGATAGATCTGCGGCAAGCTATCTTCGACCTCATGCTTGTCGAACACCCAGATCCGGCGGATCTCATGGAGTTCGTCGAGCGTGATGAGTTCGATGTTCTGCACGTGCTCGGGGGCGTGGGCGCGGATCCAAGTTTGAGCCTGGAGCAGTTCTTTGAGCCACTCTTCGCGGTAGGACTGCAGGTAGGGCCCGTGGATGGCGCCGTCGTTGAACAGCATCACCTTGCCGTTCATCCGGCGGAAGTCACGGGCCGGCTTGTCCGGGCGCGGGAAGGGTGCCTTGCGGCCGGGCGGGAGGTCGGGGTCTCCGTCCTGGTAGTGGCCGAACGGTGCATCGAGCTTGTTGCGCAGATCCAGCAGGGGGAGCATCCACTCCTTTTCCTCGTCGTTCTGGATCATGGCGGACATGGACTTGTCCTGCTCAACGAGGGTGCAGGTCCAGCAGCCGAAGCGGCTGGAGCCGCAGGAGGGGGTGGTGGAGTCGACCACGAGCGGGCATTCGCCGTCCCCGGAGGCGCCCTGGTACATGGTGAGCAGGTCCTGATTGTTGTAGCCCCAGGGGTTGGGCTTTTGCATCAGGAATTCCCACACGTCGTCGTTAGTCCAGTCCTCAACGGGACTGTAAACGAGGGAGTTGGGCAGGTTGGCGTTGGGTGAGAGGCGGTCGCGCACGCGTCGCTTCTCGTGCTTCTCCATGGCGCGGGCGCGGGCTTGGCTTTCTGCCTTGCGAATTCCCAGTACCATGATCGCTTCGCCGTGGGCAGCGACCACGCTGCGGATGAAGCTGTTCGACGGCTTGATCTTCAGTCGCTCGGTGCACCAGCGGAACTTCGGGCGCGGGGCGGGATAGCCGCGGCCGATCAGGTTCACCCAGAAGGTGTCCTTTATCTCCGGCGTGAGGCGGTGCGGTTCGATCGGCAGGCTCTGTGCCTGTGCCGCGTCCTGCATGGTGCCCAGAGAAGCGGAGACCCAGGCGGCGACGACCGGGTTCTCCACGAGGGTGTCGGTGGAGATGACGTGTACGGCCTTGGTGCGTTGCTCGGCGGGCAGGTCTGCCAGGGCCATCCAAACCAGTTGCAGGACAGCGGTGGAGTCCTTGCCGCCGCTGTAGCCGATGACCCAGGGCACTTGGTCGGCGGTGTAGAGCTCGCGGATCTCCTCGGTGAGCTCGGTGACGACCTCGTCCAGCAAACGCCCGTTGAAGGGCTTGCGGCGTACGGGGGTGAGCCCGAGGTTGAGGGGGATGGTGGTCATGCCTCGCCTCGCAGGTATGCGTCTTCCACGCGTTGTTCTTCCGGGCTCAGCTCCAGGCCCAGATGCTTACGCAGGTAATTAACAGTAAGTGTCATGTTTTGGTGGCTTTTGGAGACGCGACCGCCGACGATGGCACGCCCCTCCCAGTCAGCGTTGCTCCGGCTCCAGTCCACATGCTTCAACGGAGCCAAACGCTTCTTCCACACGGTCGTCTTGGTGGACTCCCGCAGGAGCGAGTTGCCGATACGGCCCAGCGCATGCAGGGCGATGCCGTGACTGTGAATGAAGTCCCGGCGCATCTCCTGAGCGGACAGCTGCTTACCACGCACCATCGCCCACTCGGGCAGCACCGCATCTATGGTCTCCCAGAACGCCTGCGCCAGCCGGCCGGCTTCCTCTTGCTTCAGCTCGAGGCCTTGGAGCAGGGACTGGTTGCCGAAGTACAAGGCGCTGAGGGTGAACAGCTTGCGGGAGCGGGCGGACAGGGTGCTCTTCTCCATCTCCACAAAGCCCTTGAAGATGGCCGAGCGTTCAGTGAGGGTCCGGGTGATCTGTGCGTTGACGTCCCGGTGGTCGTACAGGACGCCGATCGAGCGCGCCGGACGGACGGCGTGCCGATTGAGGTCGGCGAACATCTGCTGAGAGCGCGCGAGTCCCGTGTCGTGGAAGAAGACCACAGCGATGGTCTCGTCCCCCAGTTCGGGGTTCTCCTTCAACGCCAGCTCGATGGCGGCGCGGCGGTGCTGCCCGTCGTTGATGAGGAAACGTGCATCCATGGGGATGCGCAGCTGCCCGGTACGGTGCGCAGCTCCTTCGGCTCCCTGGCTATCGAAGACCATGTCTCCGTCCACGGAGGCGGTCAGGGCGCTGAAGACGTAGTCCTCGGGGTTGTCCAGGATGTAGCGGGCGAGCGCCGGCAGACGTCCCTTGTTCAGGACGCGCTGGGCTCTCAGCTCGGCGGAGAGATCATCTTCGTCGAAGAGGAAGATCTTCGGGATGAGCCGCAACGGGCACATCGACGCATAAAACTCTCGCCCCGCCTGCACCCCACGGATCGCAGGGAAGGTGTACTCAAAGCCATTAGACACTCGCGAGACAGCCCGCCCCGCAGCATTGCTCGCCGCTTCAGTCTGCACCCGTGCACTCTAGCGTGCGCGTACGTGTCCTGAGAAACGTACGCCACTCTGCTCTCGACGTACTCAGGTGCACAAAATGACGTACCACTCCTTCAACCATGCGCCTGCAATCGGCGAACGACACGGGAACAAGCGCCGCGAGGACGATGTTGACGTACTGGGGTGATGGCTCCGCGCGCCGCGGTCTCAGCGTGTACGTTAACCACTTGACGTACGACCGTTATGCAAGCGTGCAAAGAGGCGGGTGAGCGCCGTGGTGGCGTATCTGGATGTGGCGGCGACGACACGGGTGGACCCGCGGGTTGCCGATGTGGTGCTGCACTGGATGACTGAGGACTTCGGCAACGCCGGCAGCCGCACCCACGAGTACGGTGCACGCGCCAAGAAGGCGGTGCAGCAGGCGCGTTCCTTCATCGCCGGCACCGTGGGCGCCAAGACGGAAGAAGTGATCTTCACCAGCGGGGCGACGGAGTCCAACAACATCGCTCTGCTCGGGCTGGCGCCGCACGGCGAGCTCACGGGTCGCAAGCACATCATCACCTCCGCCATCGAGCACAAGGCGGTACTGGAGCCGCTGACGCACCTACGCGATACCCGCGGCTTCGAGGTCGACTTCCTCTCCCCCGGCCCCAGCGGCCGCATCACCGCCGACGCCGTACTGGATCGGCTGCGTCCGGACACCTTGGCGGTGTCGCTGATGCACGTCAACAACGAAACCGGCGTCATCCAGCCGGTCGCCGAACTCGCCGAGAAGCTGCGCGTCACGCCCACCTATCTGCATGTCGACGCCGCTCAGGGCTACGGCAAAGTCCCCGCCGACCTGATGGCGCCCATCGATCTGATCAGCATCTCGGGCCACAAGATCGGCGCCCCGAAGGGCATCGGCGCTCTTATCACCCGCCGGCGGGGATGGGACAGGGTGCCGCTGCAGCCGATCATGTTCGGCGGTGGGCAGGAGCGCAAACTGCGCCCCGGCACTCTCGCGGTGCCATTGATCATGGGCCTGTGCGAGGCCGCGAGGATCTTCACCGAGAGCCGGGAGGCATGGGAGCGGGAGGCGAAGGCGATGCGCGAACGGATCCTTGCTGCGCTCAGCACGACACGCTTCCACCTCAACGGAGACCCCGAGCACAGCGTCCCCCACATCCTCAACGTCAGCTTCGATGAGCTGAATGCCGAAGCACTCATCGTCCGTCTCAAAGACCAGGTCGCCATCGCCACCGGCTCGGCCTGCACCAGCGCGTCTTACACGGCCAGCCACGTCCTTCAGGCGATGGACCTGGACGACGCCGTGGCTGCCAACGGGCTGCGTCTTTCCTGGTTCCCTTCCCAGGCAGCCGATTTCGACCCCCTCCCGCTCGCCGAGACCATTGCCAGCATGCAGCCTCAGGAAGGTTGACCAGCCCTACGCCTCGGAGCGACGCACCAGCCGGTGCCCGCGCAGCTGCCGGCCACACCTGACGAGCTCGGCCTCCCAACCATTCTCGGTTCCGATCAGGTGCGGCCGTTCATACAACCCCGCCCGCATCTCAGACTCGGTCAATCGACGGTATCGCTGCACGTCCGCATCATCTGGTGCCAGAAACTCGTGCTTGCGGTGCAGCAGCGGCCGGTTGGCCGAGCGCTCGTATGAGAGGTGGGAAGCTTCAAGCGTCTGCAGGTCCACCATGTAAGAGGACCGGATCCGCGGATGCGGGTCTTTGTCGAAGTCTGGGTAGTCCAGCCACGAGACCGCTCGCCCTTGGTGCTTGAGCTTGGCCACGGTCCACTGCTCCGGGCGGCCGGCAGCGATCGATGCGCAGTGCTCGTACAAGCGCAATACCGTCGGGATCCGCTCCAGCGCGCGTCGATGCACGTACAGCGCCGTCGGTGTCACCTTGCCCGCAATGGAGGCATTCATGGCATTGCGCACATAGCCGTCGTCGCGGAGCTTCAACAACAGTCGGTCAGCCCGCTGACACGCCTCCTTGTAGGAACTGAAGAACGTGCGCACGTCCTGTTGCAAGCCCACTGGCAGACTCCCGAACGGCCCACGACCGTTGAACAGCTCCACCGCCAGGTAGAGCAACGTGTTCAACGTCGATCGCTTAGCTCCCGCAGTGGCCCGCTCAGGATCAGCACCATCCCGCACCAGGCGCTTGACGTCGCCAGGCCGCAGATGAGCCAAGAGCTCCGCAACGGTCCGCGGCATCTCCTCAATCCGCGGCGGACGTCCCCTGCGCTCGAAGAAGTCCACCACCGCACTCACCGCTGAGGCAGTGTCCTCGGAAGCAAGCCACTCGGCATCCGGGATCACCCGCTGCGCCAGGTAGCTCAGACGGGCGCCCTCATCCCGGAACGCGTAGACGACTCCGGGCGCGGCCGCTACCACCCGCGCGCCGGTCACCTGCTCCACGTACGCCCGAAGCTCACTCGCGGCATATAGATGCTGGAACGTCTGCCGACTCGTCAGTAGACCGTCACCGAACTGCTGACCCTGGACCTTTGACTTCTCCCAGGTCAGCCGGGCTGAGACAACCAACAGCGTCGAGGTCAGCTCCCACGCCTGCTTTAAGGTCTGCCGACGCTCGACCGGATCCTCGATCACGTTCAACACGTAGGTCAGCAACACGACGTCGCTGGCGACCAGCCGGGTATCGGAGCGGTAATACGGATCCCACCCAGCTACCTGGCAGTCCAATTGCTCCAAGGCCCTGACATCGTCACCACGGCCACAGCCGAAGTCGAGGATCGTCCGCTCAGGTACCAACTGGCGGTCCGCTAGCGCCTGACGCGCGGGCACCGACAGCGCCATCCGCCCAATCGCCGTCCGGCGACGCTCACTACCCCACCCTTGCTGCATAACAGACACCTGCGTCCAGGTAACGACACCATCAGCAGGGTAGAAGACATTGGACCGGCATACCCACGCAACGACAAAGCTGCCCCAAAGCGCCAGCAGGCGGCTGTCTGGCAGTGGACGGTTGCCACGCACGCTGGCCAGGCCTTGCGACGGTGAACGTAGCCCGGCTATTAGCACACGCGAGGGGTGCAGCACCTGACGCTCGCCGCCGCCGCGTCTACCACCCCGCGTCCTATCGGGATGCAGCAGGCCTCTTTATGTGACTGAGCCACTTCTCGACCAGTGTCGCTTGAGTAGGGGTAAGCCCCGCCAGGGATCCATCCTGGAGCTTTTTGCGTAGATCCGCCCTTGTGAGAGATCTGGATAGTTCTTCGATTTCCCGGGCACCCACGATACGGCTTAGAAACAGCTCGAGAAGGAAGCTTGAATCAGGATATTCCAGCAATTTCCGACCAGCCAGGGTCAAGTTCATGTGGTCATTCTCAACATCAACTAGCCCCAGGGAAACCAGGACACGCGACCGTCGACGCGCCTCATCGGAGCGTGTGATCGCAGGAAACCGCTCCTGGAATTTGGCGACGTAGTCATCCCAACTCGGCTGACCATCGGCAAGCTCGGTCATAGAGACGATGCAGCCCAAAAGATCCCTACCTCGATCCGATGGCATCTTCTCGATGTAGTAGCGCGGCTGAGCATTCTGAGACGGTTGGGAGGAGCTTCCTTGAATGGGACTCCCAGCCTTGCCTGTAATAGTTGCCAATGCCTCCAAGTCGAGGGAAAGGAGGGAAAGGCGCGACGCTTGGACTCCAATGCCGTGCTCAGTCAGCAAATCAGTCAACAACCGGCCATCGATCAGGTGAATTGGAGTGAGAGCATCATCCAGGGCCTCCTTGGGAGCATCTTTAGTGTACTTTCCGGTGGTCACGATGATCCCTTGCGTACCGGCCCTCAGCGTGCCCCTGAGTTCTCTAACCTCCTTGACGGTCACCGGTTTCGACCAGCGCTTCACTTGAATCGCGGTAGGTACTGTCATAACGCCGCCTGCAACGAGAGTGGCTCGGACGTCAACGCCACCATCCTTAGACCTTCTAGTGACCTTTACGTCTTCGTATCTCATCGCAGTAAACAAGTCAGCTACAATGTGCTCGAAAACTTCCGGAGGAACTTCTCGCAACTGCTTCAGCAGCTGCTCCTTGACTTGCTCATTCTCTTGTTCAATGGCCAGCTCAGCTCGGTTGCCAGGAGGGCGGAGGCGAATAGACCTCCCGGACATCGAAAAGCGCTGTCGATACCCTCGCGCCGAACGAAATCTGTCATCCCTCAACAACGCTTCAAGCAACTGCTCTTGCGCGAGGGTACTGCCGGCGATCTGTTCGTCACCCAATTTCGTGAGAATTCGATCAAACTCCAGAGGGCCCCCACTGTGGTCACGGAGGACTTCGTAGACCTTGTGAGCGGTGAGCTGTCCAGGAGTGGCGAGAACTGTGAAGGCGGAGTCCATCAGAGGTTTGTGTACCTTCTGTCAGATTGTGCGCGTGTTGTCGGTGCGGCCGACGCATGAAGCGACGCGAGCATCAGGAGCAAGCATGACACTGAGGTCTGACAACCCACCGTGGGGTCAGGGGATTTGGCCCCGCACCCATCGGACAGGTGGTGGACGAGCAGTAGCTATCGAGAGGTACCCATCCCCCTGACCGGCTGAAGCAGACGCCCTCCGGAGTCGGGCGCGAGTGACTGTCGAGCGGTCAGACCTTCCGCTGGCTTTCCCAGATCGCGTGGTCTAGCTCCCACGGTGTGCACCTCAAGCGTGCCGCAGCCTCAGTGATGAGTTCGATCGCTTGGACCGTAGTCACCGTGTGCTGCAGCACTGTTTGCAGCCATCGAAGAACCATCCGGTCCGGCTTGATGCGGCTGTCGTCCCCCAAGAGCATCCACAGGTAGGTGAGACGTGCGCCGGAGCCGTGGCCGGTAACCCGCGCGAGGTCACGCTCAACGGCCTTCAGCTTGTCCAAGTCAGCGAGCGACGCGTTGGCTTCAGCGAGGGTTGTAATGCCGTGGGATACCAGGATCTCGGCGTATTGACGGGCAGCAGCCACCTTCAACGGAGCATCGCGGTTTGCCCGTGTGCGCTGCCTGTTCTGCAAGATCTCCGAAGAAAATGCCGCTTCGCCGTGGGTCTGGATGTGCGTAACGAAACCCTGTAGCGGTTACTCGTCGCGGACAGGGAGTTGCGCACTACCTGACAGCGGGTCCGAGATGCCAGCCCAGCCCGCGTAGCGGTGGCAGGTCGGGACCGTGTGCCGCTCGTAGTGAGCGTTGATAGAGAAGACGGCGTCCAGGACACAAAGGGAGGCATGGGCCCACCGACGACCTCGCGGTTTAAGTGCCAGATGCCGCCCAGCGGCAACGACTACTTGCCCTATCTCGTCCATCGATCCCCCATTGATCAAAACCGGAGACAGTGTTGCATACGGCACTGACAAGAGACCCAGGTTCGTTCACACACCGCGAGGGCGCTGACAGGGTTTAAGTGTGCTGTCGAATGGATGTCGAGACTCATCAGAGGGCACTCGTGTTCTTGGCCTCTGCCATCGGTGTCGCGGGCGGGAACTACTGGTTCCTGCTGTGCCCTCGTGACGGGTGCTACGTCCCACGCCTGGCCTGACTTCCAGCGCCAGGCCGTGGACTACCTGTGGACGGGGTGATCTCAGCAGGCGCCCCTAAGCTTTGTGACCTGCGCATTTCCACAAGTCAGAAGCCCCCTCCGGAGCCGTGTGCGCAGGTTCGAATCCTGCCGGGGGCACTTCGCTTCAGCCAACATGATCATGCGGTTGAGCAGCGTAGATGCCTGAGCAGAAGAGCGGGACCCAGTAGTACTG